>NZ_LPVJ01000071.1 GCF_001516615.1 Ferroacidibacillus organovorans
GCGCCACCCACACGACTGAAAGACGAGAGTTCTTTGAATCCAGGTTTACATAAACGAGCCATGGTTCACACCCACATCGCTAAGAGATAGGCCGTTAGATGCCTTCTCGTCGATTTTTGGGGTGTACCAGAAATGTCAATAGTTTTATTGTGATTTCATAAACTTTACACAAAAATAGAGATCCAAATTTATACAGCAACTGCATAACTCATGTTTCGGCTATTGTGCAAGCAAACGAAGGTGACGGCCTTATTCCGCGTGCATGTAGCAAGCACCGCTCGCGAATCAGTACAGCGTGCTTGAGATGGATGTGACGTTGCCCAAAGGGAATTCATCCATTGAGATCTACGAGGGGCCTCTTGCCGCAAGCGTCTCGTTCATTCAGCTTACGGCGAAGAGGGTTTAAAGAGAATGTTCGTAAGGCACACCGTGGAGCGTGATCATTTCATTTAAATGATCACGCTCTATTTTAGTTGCCGCTTGTAATCACAGTTCCCTTTGTCTCACGCAGTGCGTATACGAGGATGCCCGCCAGGAGATAGGCGATTGAAGCGACGCTGATGGTTATCGCAAAACCAAACGATTTTATAAGAAAAGGGGCGGATAAAATCCCAAGGATCGCGCCAACGCGACCGAAATTAAAGCAGAATCCACTGGCTGTTGAACGGATGCTTGTTGGAAACAGTTCCGAATACCACGCGCCGAAGCCACTGAAGTAACCTGTGCCAAACCCGATTAGCGCCGAAACGATGCCTAGCCTTGTGACGTTTTGTCCAGTGAGGATGAGTTTGCCGTGCGTCAGGGGCATGTGACTCACAGTAAATGTGAAGATGGGCACCATGATTACCATGAAAAAGAAGAATAGTGCAAAGCTGTGGCGGCGTCCGATTCTTTCTGCGAGCACGCCATAGATAAGGTATCCGAGAATGCCTCCGATTCCCGTCCATACGAGGAAAATGGGCGCTTGTCCCAGATTAATATTTAAAATTTTGATTAAAAAGGTTGGTACGAACGTCATGATCATCCAGTAACCTGTCATTGCGAGCATGGAGATAAGAAATGCAAAAAGCGTGCGACGGAAAAATTCCGGTTTGAATATCTCGATCAAACTACGGTTTTTTGAATGGCTTCGCATGAATTCTTTGTTGCCAATCCAAACGGGGGATTCCTTTACAAAAAAGAGGCAATAGACAAATACGAGTAGTGCGGGAATGCTGCTAATCATGAATAGCTCGCGCCAGGCTCCCGGACTATGGTTTGAGGCGAGAATAGACCAGGCAAAGATCGCGGCAAGAAGGTTGCCACCAGACCATCCTGTCTGGAGAATGGCGAGAGCTTTCGCGCGGCTCTCTGGTTTCCACACTTCGGAAATCAAACTGGCGGCCCCTGACCACAGACCACCGACGGCAAGTCCAACAACAAAACGGTAGATGTTTAGTTGAGTCAGTGAACCTGCGCTACCGCAGAGCAGTGTTCCAACACCGTAGATCAGGATGGATAAAACGATGGTCGGCTTTCTACCGATAAAATCAGAAATATTACCAAGCAGATAGCCGCCAATGCCAGTTGCCAGCAGGAACCATGCCATTGTTCCAACGACGCTCGGTAGAGATGTGTGAAAGGAGTGGGAAATCGCAAGCATGACGAAACTGAAAATGCCAGCATCCATCGCGTCAAATAACCAAGCTCCCCAAGCGCCTGCGAGTGTCGAGTACGCTCGAGAGGAAGAAACATTATTCTGAAGCCCAATTTCATTTAAAGAGACGGCCATTGCACTACTCTCCTTTTTGAACCGCGATTTGTAATCGCTTTCTTTTGCTGTGAGGAGCTACAGGCTCCCGATTGTCTATCAAGCTGGATTGACAGTGCGATTTTCAGTGGCAGGAATATGACAGATCATCGATTCGAAGTTTGCGTTTAGATGCTGCTTCATTAAATGTTCGGCTTGCTCGCCATCACCCTGAAGAATAGCGTGATAAATCGCGTCGTGTTCGTGTGGGAGCGCTTGACGATTTCGCACAATGTCTTTGCGGCACAGGAGTATGATTGCGTGCATGCGTTCGATGAGTTGACTGATCTGGTCATTTTCCGCCGCGCGTACAATAGTTTGGTGAAATTCGGTATGCATTCGCATGATTGACTCAAAATTATTCGGATCTGCATGATTAACAAGCTCGCTTAATTGTTTTTTTTCCTGTTCAGTCATTGTCTGAGCGGCTTTTCGAGCGGCATAACTTTCGAGAAGAATGCGAACTTCGTAACAATCTTGAATCTCTTTGAGGGTGGGTTCGATTACAAATTTATTGCGAACGAGACCTTCTTGTTCAAGCCGTAAAATGGATTCTCGAACAGGCGTACGACTCACTCCGAGTTGCGTCGCAATTTTCTCTTCTGCCAATCGCGTACCAGCAGGCATGCTTCCTTCGAGAATTTGTTTAAACAGAAAATCATAAATTTGTTGATTGACTGGAATCGGTTTTTGAATCTGCAATTTTTGCCCTCCTTTAATTTGGTTCATGTCTAGTATATTTGATCAAAACTACAATTTTAGTATTCTGTATACAGAATACCGTATTATTGCATGCGGAACACTGTGTATAGTATACTTTGGATTGTAAACGTTTTCAATAAATAATTGATTGAATTGTAATTTTACATCAAATTGGGAGGTGCAATTGTTATGATGAATTATCGAGTGGGTCTTATCGTACCAAGTTCAAATACGACGATGGAAACGGAGATTCCGGCGATGCTCATGCGTCGTATGGCGGTGAACAAAGATGAGTCATTTACTTTTCACTCAAGTCGTATGCGCATGCAGCATGTATCTGTTGAGGAATTAAAAATGATGGATTGCGATAGTGACCGCTGTGCCATTGAATTGTCAGATGCAGCTTGTGATGTGCTAGCGTATGCTTGTCTTGTGGCAATCATGTGCCAAGGAAAACAGTATCATCGAATCTCAGAAAAGCGCCTTTATGAAAAAACAACTGAAAATAAATGCAGTGCACCGATTGTGAGTAGTGCCGGTGCACTCGTGCGAAGTTTGAGTGAGATTGGCGCCAAGCGAATCTCTATGGTTACACCCTATATGAAACCGCTCACACAACAGGTGGTAGATTATATCGAAGAAACGGGCATTGAAGTGGTCGATGCGATTAGTTTGGAGGTTTCGGACAATCTTGCTGTGGGACGCCTTGATCCAATGAATCTTGTGCACATCGTCGATCGATTGAAGACGACTGAAGCGGATGCGATCGTGTTATCTGCATGTGTGCAAATGCCTTCGCTTCCTGCTGTGCAGATCGTCCAGGATAAAATCGGAAAACCTGTAATGACTGCTGCAATCGCAACGGTATATGAAATTCTTAAAAACTTAAATCTTGAAACCTACGTTCCTGACGCAGGGTTTTTATTAGCGAAGAAACCATCTGCAGTTTTGGGATCATCCAATTTTTCTTAAGGAGAACGTGTGATGTCTAACGGACCACTTCACGGTTTGAAGGTTCTAGAATTGGGACAGCTCGTTGCGGCGCCTTTTGCCACGCGACTTCTTGCAGAGTTTGGGGCAGAGGTCATCAAGGTGGAACCGCCCAGTAAAGGAGATCCCATACGCACTTGGAGATATGTGGAGAATAATACCTCGCTGTGGTGGTATGTTCAGTCACGAAATAAAAAATCGATCACGATTGATCTGGGTTCCACAGAAGGTCAAGAGGTTATCCGAAAGCTCGCGTTAGAGGTTGATATTCTCGTGGAGAATTTCCGTCCGGGGCATCTTGAAGCGTGGGGAATTGGATATGATGATCTAAAAAAGATAAACCCGAAGATCGTCATGGTTCGCATTTCAGGTTTTGGACAAACGGGACCTTATAGAGACAAGCCGGGGTTTGGTTCAATTGCAGAAGCAATCGGAGGGCTTCGCTATTTAACCGGGTATCCTGATCGCCCCCCAACGCGTGTTGGGATCAGCATTGGAGATAGCATTGCCGGTATATATGGAGCGCTCGGAGCGTTGATGGCCATCTATCATCGTGATGTTCATGGTGGTCAAGGGCAATGCATTGATGTGGCTTTGTATGAAACGATCTTTTCGCTTATGGAATCGATGGTTCCTGAATACGCTCGTTCGCAAATCGTGCGCGAGCGAACGGGTTCGACACTGCCTGGAATCACACCGTCGAATACGTATGGTACGAGGGATGGTAAATTTGTCGTGATTGGGGGGAACAGCGACAGCATTTTTGTGCGTTTGATGAAAGCGATTGGGCGCGAGGATGTGGCGAAAGATGACCAATTCTCATCGAATCAGAAGCGATCAGAGCATGCGGAGTACCTTGATCATCTTATTGAGACGTGGACTCAGAACAATGATTTAAAAACAGTCCTGGAACAGTTGGATGCGGCAGCAGTACCTGCGAGTTCAATTTACTCGGTTGCTGATATGTTCGAAGATGTCCACTATCAAATGCGTGGAATGATTGAGACGGTACATGTAGAAGGACTGGGCGCATTAAAGATGCCGGGTATTGTTCCGAAATTGAGTGATACTCCGGGGAAAATTCAATGGCCAGGTCCTACGCTCGGCGCGCATAATGAAGAAATTTCCAAAAAGTATCATCTTGATTTATAAATGACCCAGCTTACGGAGAAGAAGAGGTGAAAAACCATGAGCCCAGTGATTCCCGGGTCCGTGCGCGACAATGGCAGGCCGTTGCCGCGTCAAGTGGAGATTATCGATGTGTCGCCGCGCGACGGGCTTCAGAACGAACCGGTGCTTGTTTCGGCGGATAAGAAGAAAGAGCTCATTCTGCGCCTGTCAAAGGCAGGTTTTCGGCGCATCGAGACGACGTCATTCGTTCACCCGAAATGGGTGCCGCAAATGGCGGATGCGGAAGCGATCGTAGCGTACTGCAACCAACTGGGCATCACCTATATCACGCTCACGCCAAATCTCAAGGCATTGGAGCGCGCGCTCGCGGCGGACGTACCGCAGATTGCCGTGTTCATCGGTGCGAGTAACGCATTCAATCAAAAGAATGTGAATCGCACGACGGACGAATCACTGGCCGAGTGCGAGCCGTTATTCGCGCGCGCCAAACAGCGCGGTTTGTTCGTTCGCGCGTACGTCTCGACGGTGTGGCACTGTCCGTATCAGGGAGCGGTTTCTTATGAAGAGGTCGATCACGTGGTGAAGCGGTTTGCCGAGCTTGGTGCGGATGAGATTGATCTTGGCGACACAAACGGCCAAGCCCATCCGCAAGAGGTGTTTGAGAGGTGTCAGTCGCTGAAGGAAGCCTATCCGCGGATGCCGTTTGTTGGACACTTTCACGATACGTCAAAACTTGCACTCGCCAATGTGTATGCGGCGCTGCTTGCGGGAGTCGACCGTTTCGACGCGTCGACAGGCGGCCTCGGGGGATGCCCTTTTTCGCCGGGTGCAACCGGCAATGTCGCAACGGAGGACGTGCTCGCCATGCTGGATAAAATGGGCATCCACACCGGGACTTACTTGGATGCTGAGACTGTTTCTTTTGCGCGATCGCTATCGACACGGATCTAGTGCGTTCGCTTCCCACGCGGGTTTAGTGCGCCGCGTCAGCATGTGCGTCGCACAAGTGCGGTCGCAGTAAAAAGATCGCAAGAATCGCAAAAACGGTGGAGAGAAGGCCTGCGGTCGCGAGTGCTACCGCATCTCCGATCTGCCCGCCGAGCCAGCCAAATAGAATGACGCCGACTGTTTCTGCGATGCTGAGCGCAGAGAAAAAGAGGCCGATGGTGCGCCCTTGCAGCGCTGAGGGGATGCGAAATTGCAGCACGGTCATGACACTCGCCTGTTCCATGCCCCAGCCGACGCCCTGGAAAAAGGCGAAGAGTACGCAGAGCAGAAACGACTTGGATAAGGCGATGGCGAGGATTGACAGTCCCTGGATGGGCATGTTGATCAAGAACAGCGGTACGATGGAGGACGTCTTGATCCACTTGGCGGACAAAAAGGTGACGACGAGCATGCCAGCCCCTTGCGCCGCGATGAGAATCCCGTAACCGTAGCCGCCCATGTGGAAACGGTAGGAAAGTCCCACGGAGAGAACATTGAATGCCGTCAATCCGAGGATAAACACGCTATACACCGTGAGCATGAGCGTGAGAAAGCGGTCTCGAAACGCAAACGTCAACCCCTCGAACAGCTGTGAGGTGACGTTTTTTGTTTGCGTAGAAACGGTCTCATCGCGCGGATGGGACGGCAGGGTCATCGTGGCGAGGAGCGCGACGACCTGAGTGAGTGCCGCGGCGTAAAATCCCCAATTGGCAGAGAAGCGCGCGACAATGACGCCGCTTAGCAGAGGACCGCTGATAAACGAGAGATTGAGCGCTGAACTGAGGATGGCGTTGGCGCGCGGAAGTTCGGCTGCACGCACGATTTTTGGCGTAAGGCTCGCGACGGATGTCGCCTCAAGCATGCCACCGACGGCCGTTATCGCGATGAGAATTGCGAGCATGGGAATCGAGTGAAGCTGCGCCATCAAGGCAAAGAGCGCGATGCGCGCACTGTTTGACGCGAGCATCAGCGTTTTTTGATTCATGCGATCGGCGAACACGCCGGAAATCGGCGTTGAGATCGTAGAGATCAGCAGGCGAGCTCCAAGCACCAACCCCGCTTGTGCCAGCGAATGGCTGATGAGATAGACGATCACAGGCAAAATGGTGAGTGCGATCTTGCCGCCGAGCGCAGAGAAGCCTCGGCTTACGGCAAGTGTGATGGCGATGCGGGTAGGCGATGTTAGATGCCGGGTGTGTTCCAGTCCAATGACTCCTTCCACTGCGCGAGAATCGGCGCGGCTTTCTCTTTTTCGGCAGCAGCTGTCTCTGCGACTACTCTTGCGCCAGCCGCAAGATGCACCCACGCCTGTTGGGGCAGAGTTGAACGCTGTGTCTCAAGGAGGAGCCCCCAGAGCATCTTTACATTGTGAATCGCGTCAAATGGTCCGGATGTAGTCAGTGCGATCTCCATCAGACTGCGCGCGAGAGAAACGGCGTCGCCGCCTGAGCGAACGAAGTTTCCTGCCGCCTGTGCCGCCTGCAGTCCCTCAGGGTCACTCAGCACAATGGTTCTGACTTCGTTAAGATGGAGTGGCTGTCCTTCTACGGGTAAGGGTGTCCGCCACGCATCCCTGTTTTCCTTTTGTCGTCGCGCGCGTGAACTCGACAGGGCGAGGGTTCCCGCCAAGGCGCGCAGGGTTGCCGGCGTTTCCTTGTCGGACAGGAGATCAAGCGCACAGTGCACGCCGGTGACTGCGTGTGCGTCAAAGCGCGTCCGCCGCAGCCAATCGGATGATGTCAAAGCGATCGCTTCATGGAGAGTGGCGCCACTCGCACCTGATGCGATGAGATCGAGCAGGACGTCCACCTCTTGACCGTACTCCACTTCGGTGAGTTGCTCGATGGCGCGCGCAACGAGCGTCGCATCTGCCTTTCCTGCTTCCGGCCAGTGTGGAAGGAGACTGAGTTTTTCAGAGATGAACTGGGTATTCGGACGCGAAGCGAGATACTGCACGGCAGCGCGCAAGAGCGGCTCGGCTTCGCTCCATCCGTCGGTGTCGTCAAGCAGTTGACAGGCGCGATGGACCATGAGCAAGCGGTGTTCGTTCTCAGGGTATTGGCGCAGCGCGGCTTCTGTCAACAACCAGCGGATCTGACTTCCCATGGCCTTGAACAAGCCGACCACGCGATGTTCCGATTGCAGCGGCCTTTGGCCAGACTCGACATCTTCGATCCATGCCCGCTTTGATTGGTCGAGTGTTTCTTCCATGACGGGTTTCATCGCCATCAGTCGATACGGGCCGTAGTTTGGATGTTCGAAGAGTTCAACGACGTAGACAGCCGTTTGCAAGAGCGCCAAGTCCTTAAAGTGTGGCGAGAGGATGGACGATGCGCGTAGCACGGGGCCTCCGTTAAACGTGCCGTGACCGATGAATGGACCGTGATGATCAATGGAGCGCGCAGAGGCGAGCGCAAGCAAACGGTGGATAGCGCCGTCAGACAGTCCACCGGAGCGCATGGCGCGAATCCACGGGAGGATGGAATGGGGAGAAAGGTCTTCGATTTCACACAGACGCTCAAGCGTTTTTGGGTTCCAACGATAGGTTTGATGCATGGGTTAAAGCCTCCATTTTCTGACTTTCGTTTTGTCTCTCTCCATTGACCATAACGCAGGAAAGGTAGATTCTCCATACGCCATTGGACGTAGGCTCGTGCAAATTCATCTTTTGTGCGGTGATTTGCGTATCTGATCGAACGCAGGCGGTCGTCGCGGCAGCGCGCTGCGGCTGGCTGACGATGGAAGCGGATGAGACACCTTGATGGTGTAACCGAATCGCCTTGTCGTTCGTCTTATCCGTGGATCGACGGAATGAAGAGAGGTTATCATGGGATGCTCGTGATCGATAAGAAAAAAACCGTGGCGTTGATCGCCCTTGCGCTATGCGTCGGAGTACTGCCTTCTGCAGTCTCTTTTGCGCAGAAGTCCAACGTGTTCTCACATCGTGCCGTCGCGCGTCCTCTACAGACAGGCTGGCGCTATGCGCCACTCACGCCGCAATTCGGTGCGGATGCGTCCATTGCGGGACTTGCGAACGTGCGCGGGCAACTCCAGGTGACGGTGAGTCACCATGCCGTTTCGGGCAATGGCTCTTTGATCACGACGTATCGAACAGCACTCTGGAAGGAAAAGAGTGACTCTTTCTCTGTTCCTGTCGCGACGAAAGATGCCCCCAAAGGATACCATGGCCTATTCCAACTCGTGTTTCCTACGACATTCCCCATGCATTTCAATGTTCAATCGGTCAAGATTGAACAGGGGACAACGTCGGCGTCACACCCCGTTGTCGCATGGCCAAAAGCGATCCCGCTCTACGGATCTGGGCAGAATCCACAGAGCGCAGCTCCCGGATCGCTTGATAATCAAATTATCGGACAAAGCGGTGCCTGGCTTTGGGTCGCGCTAAAAGGCCCGCAGCTTCCGCCGCTGTATCCAAAACAATATCCGCTCATCGTTGGCTTTCGCCACTGGAATCGACTTGTCGCGTTGAACGTCCAAACGGGGGCCTACCGATTGTTCGCCATTCCGCAAACCTACTCGCTGTATCAAAGTTCATGGGGTGTGGCTGTGCCAGCTTTTGCGAATCTCGGTGCACAGGTAGCCATTTCGGTGGGCTCCTGGATCGGAATCTTTCCGGCAGATCCAGGAACAGGTTCCTCCGCTTCGGTCGCTTCCCCCATTCTTGTTGCGGCGCCAAAGGCGAGCCTCGCGCGGCGCGGGAGTGAGGCGCTTATGGACTTGAAGTTGCTCGACTGGCAGGAGATCAACAGTTTGGCCGCCTACTGGAACAGCATCATGGGCAAACAAGTGCCTGGTATGCCGTTTTATCGCAATGGGCAGGCGCCTGTTTCGTGGAACACTGATCCGGTCGTCTTCAATCACGCCGCACTGCCTTCCGCACTCACGTGGGCGATGGAGTATCCGTTTGTGCGTGGGAGTGTTCAGGATCAAGAGCGCACGCGGTTGGAAAGCTCGATCATCGCGCTGCTCACCAGTCGATTGAACGGCTACGCATGGTCGGCCGCGGGATACTCCTATGCGAGTGAACGCAAGGCGTTTGCGAATCACGCTCCGCTTTCGTTGCCAGGCTATGTGGTGAAGCAGGGCGTGTACTGGCCGATACGACCGAGTGTGTTAGATCTTGGCGCACCGCCGCTGCCCGCTCGTTTTTCTTCCTATTCGGAGTTCGCACAATCGGTTGGCACGCTGCTTGGCACGCGAGCGACGATTCCTGTGTTGCTTCCGCAGGATGTGGCAAAAGGGCAAGCAGCAGGTGGACTGAACCCGCCGCGTGGGGTCTATTTCAATGTGCAGGATCGGGTGGATGGCGGTCAGGTGCCTGATGGGTATTCAGTGACCGTTTCCTTTGGACCGAAGCTTCCGGCAAACTCGCCAAAGATCAACGCGGGAAACGCAGAGATGCTCTATTCGCTGGTGGGTGTGCCTGCTGGTGCAGCTCTGCCGCAAGGGATGCGTTGGCCCGCACATGCGTCTTTTCCCGGTAGTCGCGCGTCGCGTGTCCGGCTTGGTGCAGGCGTTGTCGGCACCGTCTGGACGGGTGTGTACCAAGGTGCGCAAGCAGAAGGTGTCACGTGGCGGCAGGATGGGCTGACGTGGATCATTCCGCCGTCGAGTTGGCGTTCGGTTCATCCGCTGGCGGATGCGCGCGCGCAAGTCACACAGCTGGCGCATCTGCACTTTCTATCAGGCGCAACAGGTTTTGGTATCTTCGGGTATGGTTCAGACGCCCCGTCACAAGTGGTGCTGCACACGTTTGGTGCGACGTATGCGCTTTACGCGACAGGCTGGCGCGCGGCGAAGTTTGCATCCTTGATGAACGGGGTCAGTGGATTTCAATAATACAGTTTGTGTTGAGTGTATTTCGGGTTGATTCCTCCCCCTTCTCGTATTTTCCAGACAAATCAATGCTGACCGTTCCTTTTTCACGATACCTGCAATCCATGCTTTTGAATATTTTGAGCCATACCTGAATCTTGTTCAAACTCTCGCGGATGGAACCCATGAATTTCGATGTCGAAGGGCGTTTCCAAGTTATATAGGTCAACTATTCGCAGGAATCTACACTTGCATCAGCGATATTGCTGTGCAATGAAGAGAGTAGGGCAAATGGTATGGCGATGACTGTAATCAGCGCCCCAATCAAGATAACCTGCTTAATATGAAGTACACTTATTAACAAAGACGACATGGCCACAGAGATAAGACCCAGTCCCTTGGGAAGAACACTGACAACTCCAGAAATTCTTCCTTGTAATCGTATAGGCGAAAATTTTTGAACCATAGTCCTGTAGGTAGTGAAAAACAGAGTAGTACCTACAGCCAACATGCAAATTCCAATAATTAACTGAAATATACCGCCTGCAAGAGCGTAGATGACATTTCCCAACGAGGCAGCAACCATTCCAACCCAGACCAATTTGTATGTAGACAGATGTTTTGCCATGTAAATGTTAAAAAGAGATGCTAGGAAGTAGCTACTCCGCCAAATGAAACGACCACAGAAAAGAGGAGGGGGGAAAGGCCAATGCCCTTCGTAATAAATAATACCTCATTTGCGTCAACAATCGAAGAACCAAATGAGAAGATTGAGTTTGTGACCATTAAAAGCAAGAGTACTGGAGGCAAAAGTCTCCCGACCCCAATCAGTTTGCCTATACCCAACTCCCTGCTGCTTACCACTGACCGCGTCTCCGTCTCCTCAGTGCACTCTGCCATCTGTAACTTCTCGACATGCTTTCCCACAATAAAGCCAACGCAAATTGCGGAAGCAAGAAACGTAAGTGACTGTAACCAAAATGCAAAATTAATGCCAAAAATGAATAATGTACCACCCAACATAGGCCCTACAACCTGTGATGATGACTGGATTGATCCAAGGACTGAATTGATTTTATAGGTTCCCTTCGCTCCCCCAAGTATCGTTATTAACGGATTCAGAGCTGCTCCAGACAGTGCTGAGGCCGATGCAATTATTACAATAACGACAAAGATAAGTTTTGAATTATACAATAGCGGAACGAAGGCAAGAATTACCATCCGCGAGAGATCAGCGATCAGTATACTTTTTCTTATCCCGGTTCGGTCAGCGATAGCTCCCATGATTGGTCCCATCACAACCAAGGTGATACTATCAAAAAACCAAATCCACGGAATAAATGAAGCGTGTGTTCTCGCGACCGCAAGACTCAATGCAGTTGTAAATACCCAGTTTCCAAATGTTGAGGCCAATCGCCCTACATATAATATTGTAGTAGGGGGGACGTTATACTTCATATTAAATCCCCCCTGAAACACTACTCGCGCGCCCACTTATATGATTGCTCCCAATGCTCTCTTAATATGTTTTTTTACGGGTGGGCATGGACTCTCACCTGAGCGCATCCGCTCTAATGGGCAAGCGGCACCTTGACATGCAGGACGAAAAAAACAGCGCTGACAGTTATGATCCGTTTCCTCGTTTTGATGTACCCACAAATCGAACTTGTCATTATTGACCATCAGCGTTCCATCTTGATTAAGAAAGCCGACACGATTGCGATCGTCGTCCAGAGCAACAGTGCATTTATGCAATGCCCCTCCAGAACCAATTACGAATGACCATGGTTTGGCGGCGTAGCATACACTTCCTCCGGGAATCAACCCCTCACTCAACAGTGGTGCTGAGAAACCGATGCTTCTTGCTTTATCAAATAAATTATAGCGTTCCTTGAGAGCGTCAGACTCGCTACATACGGACAATTCATCATCATTAGGTCCTCCCCATCTTCCTACTGCTTGAAAGAATGGGGAGAATCGATTGTCACCTTGGAGCAGATCAAATAATTTTTTTATGAACAGTTCCATCCCGGTTAAGCTATCTGGCGTAAAGTTAACCCGAAGGGTGACCCTAAAATCGTAGTCTGTGTGGCTCATTTCAATTAAATTATGCACAATCGTCTCAAAGGTACCTCCGCCGTACCTGAGCACGCGATTTCTATCATGATTATCCTTTGATCCGTCTACGGTAATCTGGTAATGACGTACATTACACTCGATCAGTCGAGCGAAGAGCTGAGGGTTAAGATTGTATCCGTTTGTAGTCATCCCTGATCTGAATTGAACATTATTAATCTCACACATTCTCTGAGCGTGTTGCGATATTTCGAACACAACATCGGGAGCTTCAGTTGGCTCTCCACCAAACCATGAAATTATCAAATTGTCGAGATGAGTACTCTTTTGAGTAATAAGATTTTTAACCCCTTCAATTACATTGGGAGCCATTTGACCACGTTTAAATGACTCGTAACAATATTTGCACCGAAAGTTGCATTCCTCTGTGGGCAGTATAATCAACTGCATCGATTTATCATCATTAAAATACTCTTGGTGAAATTTTTCGGCCTCAGTTAACTCGTCCATTTTGGAATTCACAAAATAGTGATTTTCAATTAAGGTTCGACCAACTTCCGTATCCTCAAGCACATGGCATGGTATATTTTTTTGCCGAAGTATTTCCTCCACATAAGCCCTATTCTCTTGGTCTACTACACCAATTGCTCCAGAAAGACTATTGTACAGAACCAAGTCACCGTTGGATGATTGACTTCGTGCATTAAATCGTGACGGCTTGAACGAATTCATTTTTCTCATCTCCCTGTGTTGTAATTGCCAAGCTCCTTCGGTTGTTCCTCCAGAGCCTTGCGCAATCCGATGATACTTAGGGCTTGATGCAGTCACAGTTATTAGCAGCTAAACGGATGTCTTCTTTCTTTAAAGCACGTTGGATCATTTTCACTTGCTCACCCCCTCGCGCCATTTTAACCACAAAATTATTGTAGCATTCTACAAGGTTTGCTGTAAACGGATATATCAGAAATTTTTGTATTTAAGTGCGTATAGACTACACTTTGTGAGTCGTTTCATTCATGGATCACTTCTGTGGCAGCAACTCACATGGCCGTCTTCGAATGCCCGCTCCGCTCTCATCATTTGGCGCTGCTGAGGACTTTTAAAGGCGTACACCCATATTCTGTATAATATAGCCATATTATTGACGCTGAATAGGTACAATCCCTCGTCGCATACCCATCCCTACAGGCACGTGCGACGGAGGTGACTGAAACGTGTGGGTGTATGAAAAAAAGTTGCAGTATCCGGTGCGCGTCAGCAAGTGCGACCCGCAAATGGCTAAGTTGCTGATCGAGCAGTACGGCGGCGCCGACGGGGAACTCGCCGCAGCGCTCCGCTACCTGAATCAGCGGTACACGCTTCCCGACAGGGTCATCGGCCTCTTGACCGACATCGGCACCGAAGAGTTTGCCCACCTAGAGATGATTGCGACGATGGTTTACAAGTTGACGAAAGATGTGACGCCGATGCAGCTCAGAGAGGCGGGGCTTGGCGGTCATTTTGCGGATCACGGTTATGATCTGTATCCGCACAATGCGGCGGGCACGCCTTTCATGGCGCCCTATTTTGCGGCGAAGGGAGATCCAATCACCGATTTGTATGAAGACATCGCGGCAGAAGAGAAGGCGCGCGCGACCTATCAGTGGCTGATTGAGATGACGGATGATGTGGACCTGCAAGACAGTCTGAAATTTTTGCGCCAGCGCGAGGTGATCCACGCGATACGTTTTCGCGAGGCGGTGGAAATTCTCAAGGAGTACAACGATACACAGCGCGTGTTTTGACGTTTTTTGAGTGGGTTTTGATCATCGATTTGCCACACTGACTGAGAAAGGCGCGTGTCCATTATGGATCAGACGCAGTGGAGACTCTATGAAGCGTATCGAAGTCCGTACGACCCGTGTCCGCCGCTTGAGCCGAAGCGCTTCATCGTTCCGCCGAATCAGTACATCGTTTTTCAACCCGAAAATCTGCCGCAGTGCACACCGATGCAGGCACTTCAATTAGGAACACTGTGGCCCGCGCTCTACAGTCCGTATGATCACGGCGATTGGAGGGGATAGACGATGGCACAATTTATCTCCGAATCGTATTATCAGGATTTGCATGAGCTCCAGGCGATCGACTTTGTCCTCGTCGAACTCACGCTGTATCTTGACACGCACCCTTCGGACGCGAACGCATTGGCGCAGTTTGAGCTGTTTCAACGCGGTAAAAAAAATCTCGTCGCGCAGTTTGAACATCGCCACGGGCCACTGTATCACTACGGCGAGAGCAAGGGGGGAGCGGGCTTTTTGTGGGCGAAAGGACCGTGGCCGTGGCAGGTCTAATCTTCGTATCGAGTGACGCAGCCCCTCGTGTGATGTAAACTGGATCCATCATCTTATGGAGCGCGGAGGTCACTCGAATGGAATCTCTCGTCCTTGGTATCGATCATGTCCAGCTTGCGGCTCCTGCAGGGTGTGAAGCGCAGGCGCGGTATTTTTTTGGCGATCTTCTAGGTTTAGTAGAAATAGAAAAACCGGAGAAGTTAAGGGCGCGCGGTGGTGTCTGGTTTCTTTGCGGCGCACAACAACTCCATATCGGCGTCGAGACAGAATTTGCCCCAGCCAAAAAGGCGCACCCGGCGTTTCGCGTGAAGGATCTTGATAAAGTGCGAAAAGCGCTCTCGGATCACGGATTTGAAACGATCGAAGATCCGCTTCCTGGGGTGCGCCGTTGCCACGCGTTCGACCCGTTCGGAAATCGCCTTAAGTTTGTTGAAGGGAAGTAAGATTTCCTATCGTCGCTCGTTTGTGGCGGCTACGCAACGGACTGTGCGGATTTTACTTATCAATGTTGAGATAAACCTATGCCTCAAGGGTAGCTCAGGGTTTCGAGCGGTTTTTGTGCAGGCCCTTCGACCACGTCACCGTCCACAGAGAATCGAGAGCCGTGGCAAGGGCAGTCCCACGTGCGATCGCCGTGATTCCATGAGACCTCGCAACCGAGATGGGTGCATGTCGTATCGACGAGATGGACATCCCCGTTCTCGTCGCGAAAGGCGCCTGCGCGCCTTCCCTCATAGGTGACCACATCCCCTTCGCCGTTTGCCAAATCATCGATTTGCCGAAGCGGCAACTCAAACTTGCCTTTGATGAGATGGGCGGTCACGTTGGCGTTTTGCGCGAGAAATCGCTTCAGGCTCGGATCGACGTACATGCGCGAGGGCATGTAAAGATCGCGGTATGGATTGTCACGCCTCATCACGATGTCCCTCAAGAGAAGCGCTGCCGCCGTCCCCGTGGTCATTCCCCATTTGCGATACCCGGTCGCCACCAGCACATTTGGGTTGCCTGATGTGATCTCACCGATGTACGCAACCTTATCCAGTGTCACGAGGTCTTGCGCCGACCAGCGATAAAGCACGTCGCGAAGGCCGAGAACGCTTTGTCCGAAGGATGCGAGTTCTTCATAGTAGGTGAGGGTGTCTTTCCCTTGTCCCGTGATGTGATTGCCGCCGCCAATGAGCACGGCGTCTTCACGCCCGATCCTTACAGAGCGCAGGGAGTGATAGGGCGCATCGATGTTTACATACATGTCGCCAGGATAGTGTTTTTCTGTTTTTCCCGCGATGACATACGATCGCTCTGCGTGCATCCGCGCAAAGTAAAAACCCAATCCATCGTAGAAAGGAAAGTGAGAGCAGGCGAGGACATGGTTTGTCGTTACGCGGTGCCCCTCGCGTGTGACCACGGTTGTCCGTTTTCCCTCCTCGACATCCACGGCGACGGTTTGCTCAAAAATCTGGCCCCCCATTTGCACGATCTCGCGGGTGAGGTGCGCGAGATACTCCAGTGGATGAAACTGTGCCTGACCCTTCATGCAAAGCGCGCGCGAAACGGAAATGTCAAATGGAAGCGTATCGGTGAGAAACCCTTCGATTCCAAGTTTTTGATACGCGTCGTACTCTCGCTCCAGTTTTCTTGCGGCGTTCTCGGTCGTCGCATAGACATAGGCGTCTTCACTTTCGAATTGGCAATCGATGTTTTGTTCGCGAATGATGTTCTCGATATAACGCCGTGCGCCGGTTGTCGCCTCATCGTAGAGTTTGGCCTTTTCCCGCCCCATATGGTGGATCAACTCATCATAGATCAGATCGTGCTGCGCGCTGATTTTCGCCGTGGTGTGCCCCGTCGTGCCGTTTAGCAGGCGATCCGCCTCGAGCAGCGCGACGCGCAAGCCTTCTTTGCACAGGAGGTAGGCAGCGGTGATGCCCGTGATTCCACCGCCGACGACGGCAATGTCGATGGTGATGTCGCGATCAAGCGATGGAAAGGTTGGCAGTGCGACGGAGTCCCGCCAGTATGATTGGGACGTTTGTGGAAGCGTTGTAGCGCCTGTATTTTTGGTCACGCGGCATCCTCCGGAAGGTTTTGGATTGATCTTCCATCGTTTTCCCTGTGCGCGCTGTATTTATGCGTTGGCTGCTTAATCCGATCAATACGGTTTTTTTGTTTTTCTTTATACAAAGAAATGAGATGCTTGCATTATATATCCGCAAACAATATACTGTACATATCGATATATAATGCAAATCGATTTTGGAGGATTAATCATCTTGGAAGGTCAAATGGTAAAGGGTTTTATTGATGGAATTTTGCTCTCGATTCTATCTGAAAGAGAGTCGTATGGCTACGATATGATGAAGACGGTTCAGGAACGTACTGATAGGCAGTTGGAAATCAAGGAAGGGACATTGTATCCTGCCTTGCGCCGTTTAGAAGCGGAAGGTTTTATTGTGGGAAAATGGGCTACACACGAACAGGGCGCTCGACGGCGATATTATCATATTACACAGAATGGAAAAAACGAATTACAACGGATGAAAGCATCGTGGAGCAAGAATTACCGCATTATTAACACCTTCTTGAAGGAGGATTATTCCTTGTGAAAATTGATGAATATCTTGAGCGAGTTTTTTATTGGAGTTTCTTCAGCAAACGCGAGCGGCAGGATCGAGCGGATGAGTTGAGGGCACATCTAGAAGAAACAGTAGGAGATTTCATGTCGCGAGGTTTCAACCAAACAGATGCGGTGGAGACAGCCATCCAACAGTGTGGAAATCCTTCAAAACTTCGCAGACAATTGACGGCGAGTGCGTTCGGCATTTCCAGTGTGTGGATTACGCGAATTGCGAGTCTCTTTGCTTTGCTATTCTTTATTTTTGTAATTCTTACGCCGAGCGTACCAGTGTTCTCTCCTTCGCTTATGCTCTGTCTTGCAATATTGGCAATCATGTTTAGCACTACGAGAAAACGTAAAGATCGATGGGCATTATTTATTGGTCTGGCACCTTTTTGTATTGCGTATCTCCAATCCCATGATCGATCCATTTTTGCGCTTGCGGAACCGTCAACATTTATCAATCAACCATCCATTTTAGAAAATATTTTTTTGCCGAGTTGGTTTTTGTATACCTCACCTTACTTCAGAGTTGTTTACGAAAGTTTCTTTGGTTTGATCACACTTTATGGATTTGGTTTGGTCTTATTTGGCTGGACAAAAAATGTGTGGAGCAGCGCCGTACCCTTGATTTACTCTATTGCGATCAGCGTGTGGCCTGTGGTGCGAGATACAGTGAAATTTTTACTGTGGCGAACTTTCCATGATCTACTATTCAAGAATCCCCCACCACTCGAATCTCCAAATAATATCATTCTTCTAAGCGTGGCATCCAGATTGCTTGTCCTCTTGTTTGTCGTGCTAACTGCGCGTTGGTTTTCGGTTCGCTTCCATCGAAACGCAATGGCACAAGCTGATTGATCTCAGCATTTTGTGGTTGCCCTGGGTGCTTGCCGCGGGAGTTTACCGTGCATGCGCCATACGCTAAAGAAAGGATTTGGCTGAGATCGTGCGGGGTGAGCGGTGTGATTCGAGGCGCGTGGTACGCTGTGATGCAGCGAAAAAACCTTATGACAAAACCGATAAAAGTGACGGTTCACGGGCAGGAATACGTTCTCTACCGGGATGAGAAGGGGATGGTCTGCGCCGGGGATGCCTACTGTCCGCATCGCGGGTGCGACCTGTCGCTGGGGACGGTGGAAGGCTCCGAACTCATCTGCCCTTTTCACGGCTGGCGCTTTGACCGCGCCGGACGCTGCACGCGCGTGCCCGCGAATCGAAGCATCGGAGATGTGCCAAAAAATGCGGCGCGCGCGACTTGTGAAGCGTGCGAGAAAGCGGAATGGGTGTGGCTTTACACGGCGCCAAAACGTGAAGGTGCGAACGCCTTAATGGAGCCCGACTTGTTTCCGGAATTGTGTTCGGACAACTGGACGCGCACGCCGTTTCAGGCGACGTGGCATGCGCATTTTGTGCGGGTCGTGGAAAGCGTTCTCGATGTCTCCCACCTGCCGTTTGTCCACCCGCAGACGACAGGCGCAGATGTGAATAAAGAGGTGGACGGCCCTGCGTTTGCGGTGACACGAGACCGCATTCTCATTCACCCCAAACCATTTGCTTCTGTTCATCCGATGGAACCTGCGGAAGCCGTTGAAACAGAAGATGAGCGCACAGAAATCGAATTGCGCGCGCCAAACCTCTGGATCATCCGCACCCCGATGGGGGATGGAAATGCGATGTGCACGTTCCTCACGTTTACGCCGCGCGACGCGCAAACGACCGAGATCTTTGGGGCGGTCGCGCGCAATTTTGACAGGGATTCGCCACTCCTTGATGAGTTTCATCTAAGTCACACACGTTTTGTGATGGAGCAAGATCAGGCGATCATCGAGAGCATCCGCCCCGTGGCGCCGCCTTTTGATCTGCACCGTGAGGCGCACGTCCGCTCAGACGGTCCCACCATCCGCTATCGCGCCATGATGCGCACATGGCTCGAAGAAGAGTCGCTTAGGTAAGCGTCGCGATCCACTCGTCGACGCACAAGACGTCCGCCTGTCGCGGAAACACCTTTTCCACGAGGACACGATGCACCTCAGGGTCGGCGTCGAGGCACGCGTCAGAGAGTACGATCAGCCCGAAGTCCATATCTGCCGCCTCTCGCACGGTGGAGAGGACGACGCCGCTCGTGGCGATCCCGCACAGGACAAGCGTGTCAATCCGGCGTGCGCGCAAGATCACATCGAGATCACTTCCGGCAAACGCGCTCACGCGTCGTTTTGTGACGATCGGTTCATCCTGGCGCGGCGCGACCGCCTCGTGGATCTGTGTGGACGCATCCTCCTGGGTCATTCCGCCGCGGTCCGCAATCGCCGCGAACGACTTGTTGCGCGCACTCACCTCTGGATAGCCTTCGCGAAACGCTACGCGCACGTAGATGACAGGCATCTTTGCCTGCCGCGCGGCTGCGACCGCTTTTTTAAACGGGGCCAACACTTCGTCACTCTGCGCAAAACGCGAAACGATCCCGTTTTGCAGGTCCATCACGAGCAGCGCACGGCGCTGATTCTCCACAATTCATTCCCCCTGATCGATGGTACAGTGTCATTATGGTTGTGTCATAATAGGATGATACTTCGCGAAACGGCGCTGAGCGCCCTTTTCGCGTGACGGTTGCGCTGTCTATCATATCAAATTTGCACGGGGGGTCTTTGCCATGGAACCACGCATGAATTACGCACAGGTTGATCCGGACGTCAGAAACGCCATGATGCATCTGGAACGTTATGTCCGCCAGAGCGGGCTTGATCCCAAGATGCTCGAACTGGTCAAAATTCGCGCATCTCAAATCAATGGCTGCGCATTTTGCATCGACATGCACACGATCGATGCGCGCGCGGCGGGAGAGACCGAGCAGCGCCTCTATCTGCTAAACGCCTGGCGCGAATCGCCGTTTTACTCAGACGCCGAGCGGGCGGCGCTGGAACTGACGGAAACGCTCACGCAGATCTCGACGCATCACGTGTCAGACGAACTCTTTGCGCGCGTGCGTGAACACTTTAGCGAGAAACAGTATATTCAGCTCGTCATGGCGATCAACACGATCAACAGCTGGAATCGCCTGTCCATCGCGACAGGCACCCTGCCGGGAACATACCAGCCGCCGCAGAAAAAGGGGGATTGAAGGCAAACGCTTTCGCCGCGAAAAGGACGATCAGCAGAGGGTGAAGGAACGTGGAAATGCGTCACGCAGAGATTGCGTTTGCGCACGGGTTGATCTCAGGAACCTATGTACACGAAGGGGACTTTGCAAAGCTGCAAGAAGCGTGTGGCATCGCACTTTGCCCAAACGGCATTTTCATTGTGTCCATTGACCGCTACCCACAGCGAGTCAACGAGTATCCGCCTTCGTGGCCTAAAGAGGTCGGTCACGCGCTGCGCGAGACGGTTGCTAACACCATGGCGCGCGAAGGCGTGCCAACCACCTGCATCTGGACAGAAGAAGGCGTGCTCGTGGTGCTTTTTCAGATGGATCACGCGTGCGGATCGCAGCTCCTTCATACCGAGGCACGCGTGACACAGACTGCAAAGCTACTTCAGCATGCGCTTGCAGCGCGTGATCTCGCTGTGTCCATCGGCATCAGCGCGCTCTGCGCGGAGCCACTTCAATTGCGTCGCGCGTATCAAGAAGCGCAGCGCGCGATGAGCGGGCGATTCTTTCAGGGCAATCAGCAGCTTTACCGCGCGTGCGACGTACAGGATGTTGGCGTTGTGCCAAATCCATTGCGCGCGGAAGAAAAGCTCGAATTGATCGCGCGCGTAAAGCTTGGGGATGTGCGCGGCGTCAGCGTCTTGGTGCCGATGATCCTTTTGCGACTGGCGGAGGATTGCCAGAGGAAGGTTGAGGGCTTCAAATCGGAAGTCATTGATCTGCTGATGCAGATGTCGCGAGAGGTCGTTAACGCGGGGATCAGCGCGGCGGAAATCCTCTCAAAGAATGCCCGGTTTGTCCACGACCTCTATCAGACCATTCGCTACGACACGTTTGTCGGCCATGTCCTGGCGTATGCGCAGTGGCTTACGTCACGTGTTGACACTTCGCGAATGTCGGCGTGTTCGCCAGTGATTCGCGATGCGCTTCAGTATATCCATCACCACCACCAGGACCCCTTGACCCTTGATCAGATTGCAAAGGTGGCGTGTCTTAGCAAGTATCATCTCAGCCATCGCTTCAAGCAGGAGGTAGGCCTTAGCGTGATGGACTACGTTCGCCGCATTCGACTTGAAAAAGCCGCTTTTTATCTCACCTCCTCGACCCTCTCCCTGCAACAGATCGCAACGCTTGCGGGATTTTCTGACGCAAACTATTTTGGCAGGATGTTCAAAAAGGAATACGGCTGCACGCCCAAAGCATACAGGGCCGCGCACACGGTCTGAGACGTGAACGACCGCAAGATTGTGCTAGGAAAGAACAATCCGCGACCGTTTTTGTGTAAGCGTTTCCGCGTACGATGGGATTATACGCTTTCAGGGCAAAGGGGACGAAAGACATGAGTGAAGGATTGACGTCGGCTGCGCGCGTCATTCGGGCGCCGCGCGGAACAGAGATCAGCGCAAAAGGCTGGCAGCAAGAGGCGGCCTTGCGGATGCTGATGAACAACCTTGATCCAGAGGTGGCGGAGCGCCCCGAGGATCTTGTCGTGTACGGCGGGATCGGAAAAGCTGCGCGAAACTGGGCGAGCTTTGACAAGATTGTGGAGTGCCTGCGCGATCTTGAGGCGGATGAAACCCTCTTGATCCAATCGGGGAAACCGGTTGGCGTCTTTCGGACGCACCGCCACGCGCCGCGCGTGCTGCTTTCGAATTCCGTGTTGGTGCCGGCATTCGCGAACTGGGAGACGTTTCACGAATTGGATCAAAAGGGACTCATCATGTTCGGGCAGATGACCGCGGGAAGTTGGATCTACATTGGCAGTCAAGGCATCCTTCAGGGCACCTACGAGACGTTCGCAGAGGCGGCGCGCCAGCACAGCGGGGGCACGCTTAGAGGGACGCTTACGCTGAGCGCCGGACTTGGCGGCATGGGCGGCGCGCAGCCGCTTGCCGTGACGATGAATGAAGGAGTGTTCATCGGGGTTGAGATCGACCCGTCGCGCATCAAGCGCCGTGTAAAAACGCGCTACTGTGACGTGCTTGTGCGCGATCTGGATGAGGCGCTTTCGCGCGCGCGCGCCGCACAGGAGAAGGGGGAGCCGCTCTCAATTGGGCTTGTCGGCAACGCGGCTGAAGTCCTCCCGGAGATGGTTCGCCGCGGTGTTGTGCCGAACTTTGTGACGGATCAGACGTCGGCGCACGATCCGCTCAACGGGTACATCCCTGCCGGATACACGCTTGACGAGGCGGCCGAACTTCGCAAAAGCGACCCAAAGGCGTATGTGGCGCTCGCGAAAAAGGCGATGGCGACACATGTGCAGGCGATGCTTGATTTTAAGAGGATGGGTGCGGTCGTCTTTGACTATGGCAACAACATTAGGCAGGTGGCGTTTGACGAAGGTGTGCAGGACGCATTTTCTTTTCCAGGCTTTGTTCCCGCGTACATTCGGCCGCTCTTTTGTGAAGGAAAGGGTCCGTTTCGCTGGGCAGCGCTTTCTGGCGACCCGCGCGACATCGAAAAAACGGATGAATTGGTGCTGGAGCTCTTTCCTGAGAATGAGGCGCTGCACCGCTGGATCAAGCTCGCCCGTGAAAAAGTGGCGTTTCAGGGACTGCCTGCGCGAATCTGCTGGCTTGGCTATGGCGAGCGGATGAAGTTTGGTCTCGCGATCAACGAGATGGTGCGCAGCGGTGAACTGCTGGCCCCGATCGTGATTGGCCGCGATCATCTGGACTGCGGATCGGTCGCCTCGCCCAATCGCGAAACGGAGGCGATGAAGGACGGCAGCGACGCGGTGGCCGACTGGGCCGTCTTGAACGCGCTTGTGAACACGGCTTCCGGCGCGAGTTGGGTTTCGTTTCATCACGGTGGGGGTGTCGGGATGGGTTATTCGCTGCACGCCGGTATGGTGGTCGTGGCAGACGGGACAAAAGAGGCAGACGAGCGGCTGTCGCGTGTGTTGACGACAGACCCTGGCATGGGGATCATCCGGCACGCGGACGCAGGATACGAGAAGGCGATCGACGTCGCCCGGGAGCGCGGGGTGCGCGTTCCGATGCTTGGGATCTGAGACGGGAGGGATGAACGTGGCACAAGGCGCCGTGGACCTTTTGGTGCACAATGTCGGGACGCTGATCACGATGCGCGGAGCGCCAGGTCCGCGCTCAGGTGCGGGCATGGCAGAGATCGGCGCGGTCGCAGGCGGTGCCGTGGCGATCGCTGATGGCTTGATCCTCGCGGCAGGGCGTGAGGAGGATGTGCGCGATCAGATCGCAGGCCGCGCGATTTTGCAGGAGCTAGACGCGCAGGGGCGGCTTTTGACGCCGGGGCTTATCGATCCGCACACACACCTCGTGCACGGCGGATCGCGGGAGCATGAGCTCGCGCTAAAGTTACGGGGTGTATCCTACTTAGAGATTCTGGCACAGGGCGGAGGAATTCTCAGCACGGTGGAAATGACGCGTGCGGCAACAGAGGATGAACTCTACGCAAAGGCAAAAAAGAGCCTTGACACAATGCTGCTTCATGGCGCGACAACGGTCGAGGCAAAAAGCGGGTATGGCCTCACACTCGAGGATGAATTGAAGCAACTGCGCGTCGCAAAGCGTTTGCAAGAGACGCATGCGGTCGACGTGGTGTCCACCTTTATGGGCGCACATGCGGTGCCTAAGGAATACAAGGGGTGTGCGGATGCGTATGTGGAACTGGTGACCGGTGTGATGCTGCCTGAAGTAAAACGGCTTGGCCTTGCAGAGTTTTGCGACGTGTTTTGCGAGCACGGCGTGTTCACGGTGGATCAGTCACGTGCGATCCTGCGCGCGGCGCGTGCGCTTGGCTTTGGCCTGAAAATCCACGCAGACGAGATTGAATCACTTTGCGGTGCGGAACTGGCGGCGGAGCTTGGTTGCATCTCTGCGGAGCATCTGTTGGCGGCGACTGACGAAGGGCTAAACGCGATGGCGCAGGCGGGTGTCGTCGCCGTCTGCCTCCCGGCCACCTCGTTTAACCTGTGCGCGAGTCGGCACGCGCGGGCGCGTGCGATGATCGAGATGGGCGTGCCGGTTGCGCTTGCGACCGACGATAACCCGGGGAGTTCGCCGACGGAGTCGCTGCAGCTCGTGATGACCCTGGCGTGTCTGCATCTGCGGATGACGCCGGAAGAGGTGATCACGGCGCTCACGATCAACGCGGCGCACGCGATTGGGCGGGCGGATCGCGTCGGCAGCCTGGAAGTTGGCAAGCAGGCGGATCTTGTTCTTTATGACGCGCAAAATCTCGCCTATCTTCCCTATCACTTCGGGATCAATCACGTTGACACTGTGGTGAAAAAGGGGAGAATCGTCGTCACAGATGGAAAGGTTGTGTCATCTTGATCAAGCGTGTGGAACCTGCTTTCTCCCGCTTTCGCGATCGCCTCGACCCGAAGGTCGCGGATTGGGTGCTTCCATATGACGGTGCGAGCCTGTTTGACATCGCGCTGCTTGGCGCACCGCTTAGCAAGACGTCGATCAGCCACTCGGCGGCGTTCCGGCTTCCTGACGCGATTCGCGCGCTGTTTCAAAGCTACAGCCCGTACAGTGTCCATCACCACATGGATCTGGGCGAGCGGTTGCGCGTCGCAGATCTCGGAAATGTGCAGATGCATCTTACGGATCTCGCGCTGTGCCAGCAGTGGATCGAAGATGCGGTTTGCTCTTATGGTCAGACGCATGCACAGCCGCTCGTGCTGTTTGGTGGGGACCACTCGATTACGGGCGCGGCGCTGCTCGGACTGACGCGCGCCACCAAGCGGACGTATGGGGTCATTCACTTTGACGCGCACCATGACGTGCGGAATCTGGAGGACGGCGGTCGTTCCAACGGCACACCGTTTCGGACACTTCTTGACTCAGGTGCGGTGGCGGGAAAAAATGTGGTGCAAATCGGCATCCGCGACTATGTGAACGCAAAGGCGTACCACACGTATGTCATACAGGAAGGCGTGTCGGTGGTGACGGCGCGGCAGGTGTTTCGCCAGGGACTCACGCAGGTGCTCGAAGGCGCGTATGATCGAGTGAGTCGCGACACTGATGCGGTCTATGTAAGCTTTGACATGGATGTGCTCGATCAGAGTTTTGTGCCAGGCGTTCCGGCACCGGGTCCTGGCGGCCTTGCGGTTTGGGACGCGCTTGAGGCGCTGGAGTGGCTTGGGGCAAAGCAAAACGTGCGAGTCATGGACATCGTCTGCGCCGATCCTGCACAGGATCTGCGCGATTTGACGGTGCGCGTTGCGGCGAATCTCGTCCTCTCGTTTCTGGCGGGAAAAGCGCTGGCAAAAGGCGCGTCTGATTGACATTGAAACGCGTGTGAATTAGGGTTACGTGGTGTACAGATCGTTAGATACCTTAGTCACAAGCCACGAGTGAAGTATATATGATGAAATAAGACAGCCCAGAGTGATGTGTGCGTAGGGGGCTAGGGCAGGAAACTTTGTTTTCCTGCCCTGGTCCTCTTTTTCTTTTTTCGCATAGCCCGCTCGCGGTTGCGAAACGGTATTTGAATAGGAGTTGACGAAATGACGGTTGAGTTGAATGGAAATGATCTCACCCTCGGTCAGGTGGCGCGCGTTTTATACGATGGCGAACGGGTGGAAATTCATCCTGGCGCCTGGGAGAACATCGCGAAGAGTCGCGAGGTAGTTGAGCGCAACCTCGCAGAAGGAAACGTCATCTATGGCGTTACGACGGGGTTTGGCAAGTTCAGTGATGTCGTGATTCCGCTTGGCGATGTCGAAGCGCTGCAATTGAATCTAATCCGCAGTCACGCGTGTGGCATCGGCGATCCGTTCTCAGAAAGAGTCAGTCGCGCGATGCTTCTCTTGCGGGCAAACGCGCTCACCAAAGGGTACTCGGGATGTCGCAAAGAGACATTGCAGCGCTTGGTGGATTGTCTCAACCATCGGATCCATCCAGTGGTTCCAAGCCAGGGTTCGCTTGGCGCGAGTGGTGATCTGGCGCCGCTTGCGCACTTGGCGCTCGTGCTGATTGGCGAAGGCACGGCGCACTATGACGGGAAAGTGATGAGCGGAAACGAGGCACTTTCGCAAGCGGGGCTGACGCCGATCCGCCTGCAGGCAAAAGAGGGCTTAGCGCTGATCAACGGCACGCAGGCGATGACTGCGGTGGGGGTGATCGCGTACCTTGAGGCGGAGCGCTTGGCGGATTTTGCGGATGGCGTCGCCGCGCTCACCTTTGAGGCGCTGCGTGGTGTGATCGACGCGTTCGCGCCAGAGGCGCACGATGTTCGTCCATATAAAGAGCAGCGAGAGGTGGCTGATCGGATGCTTTCGTATGTGGAGGGGAGTCAGTTGACGACAAGACAGGGAGAGATTCGCGTACAGGACGCGTACTCTCTGCGCTGTATCCCGCAGGTGCACGGGGCGATCCGCCAAGTGTTGGCCTATGTCAAAGAGAAGTTGTTGATCGAGATCAACGCCGCGACAGACAACCCGCTCATTTTCTCAGACACCGGGCGCGTGATATCCGGCGGCAATTTCCACGGTCAACCGATCGCGTTTGCGATGGATTTTCTCGGCATCGCCATGGCGGAGCTTGCGAATATTTCCGAGCGGCGCATCGAGCGTCTGGTCAACCCGCAGCTCAATGACCTGCCTGCTTTTTTGAGTCCACAGCCAGGCCTTCAGTCAGGACTGATGATCACACAGTACGCTGCCGCATCGCTGGTATCAGAGAATAAGACGTTGGCGCATCCGGCGAGCGTGGATTCGATTCCTTCTTCCGCAAATCAGGAGGATCACGTGAGCATGGGGACGATCGGCGCGCGCCACGCGCACCAGATCATCCAAAATGTGCGGCGGGTGCTCGCCATCGAGGGCATCTGCGCTACGCAGGCGGCCGATCTTCGCGGCGTCGATCGACTGGCGCCAAAAACGCGCAAACTGCATCAACAGATTCGGGACTGCGTCCCGTTTATCGATCAGGATCGCGCCTATTCAGAAGACATTGAGAGGCTGGCCCGCTTTATCGGCGAATCCTTTGCCTGAGGCATCCCTGAACTCCAAGAGCCACACCGTATCTGCAGATCATCTCGTCTCTATGCATCGCTGTAAAAAAAGGCTGTATAAACAGAGACGGCTGCCTTCGTGATAAGCTTAGTTCAGGGATTTGGATGGAAAGAAGAGGTGTGCGCGATGTTTCCAAAGAATCAAATGGGTAAAGCGGCGATGCTGCTGGTGCTCTCTGGCGAGGGAGCGGAACAAGATCGACTGCTTAAAACGCTCGATGAGAGCGGCTTTGCGGTCGCCTTGGGCCGAGTTGGCACGATGGATTCGCAAAAGATTGTCGCGGCGGTGGAGACGGCGGCGAAGAAACATGGAATCATCAGTTCAGAGCGGTATCGCGAGGAGCACGCGCTGTATCACGCGATTATGGAGGCGCTTATGGGTGTGGGGCGCGGCGTTGTCTCGTTTGGGGCACAGCTGCGCACAGTGGGGCTGCGCTTCTCGATCGTGCGGGGAAGACCCTATGCGGCGCCGGACGAGGGAGAGTGGATCGCCGTCGCCTTTTATGGAACGATCGGCGCACCCGTCAAAGGGTGGGAGCATGAGGCACTTGGTTTTGGGATCAATCATATATAAGAAAATTGCGGTGCAAAAGCTCACGCGTTGCGGAAGTTGAACATAAAAAAGCCTGACATCTACTCCTCAATGAGCAGATGTCAGGCTTTTTTGTCGAATTAAGAGTAGGTCACGGAGAGGTTTTTTGTGGCCGAAGGCTGTTGCGCGATCGGTTGCTCATTTTCTTCCAAGGAGCGCTGCTTCATTTCAGGCAGCGTGATCAATGTCAGCAGAATGCCAAGCGCCGACACGCCAGCGAGAAGTCCCATGGTGCTGCCAAGACCTGCGGATTTCAGGATGCCAGGGAGAACGAATGCACCGATGAAGGCGCCGATCTTTCCACCTGCGGCAGACATGCCGTGCCCCGTTCCGCGCAAGCGGGTTGGGAAAACTTCGGACGGTACAAGGAAGGTTGTGGTGTTCGGGCCAAACTCGATAAAGAAGTAGCTGACACCGTAGATGATCAAGAATAAGATTGGAAGCTTTGCGATGGCAGGTACCAGGAACAAAGAGAGGTACGCGAGTGCCATGACGCCGAAACCAACGCTTTGAATGACCTTGCGGCCAATGCGATCCATGTATTTTGCGGCGACAAAGTATCCGGGAATCGCGGCGATCAGGAAGATTGCAGCGGCCACAAGCGTCGTGGTGACAAGTGACGCGTTTGGCAATAGTGCTTTTAAGATGAGCTGGGAAGAGACACCGTTTCCGTAGAACGCGACATCAATGAGAAACCAGCTGCCTGCAGTACCAATGAGGCGAATGAGGTTCTTTTTCGTCAAGAAAGACGGTTTTTCTGTTGCTTGCGTCACGCCTTCTACCGGGGAGACAGACGCGCCGGTCAATCCAGAAACGATTTCTGCCGCTTTAGCCTGATCCTGTTTCACAGACACGAGATAGCGCGGTGTTTCCGACAGTTTTCTGCGCAGATAAATGACGGAAGCGGCAGGGATTGCGCCGAGTCCGAGCATGACGCGCCACGCGATTGCGTGCGACATGCCTGTCGAGAGCAGGATGGATGCGATCAAAGGACCGGCCAAAAGTCCGAGACCTTGCATCGAGAACACCATCGTTACGAGCAATCCGCGATTCTTGCGGTTGGAGTATTCACTCATGATGACAGAACTTGTGGGATAATCGCCGCCTACACCGAGTCCTACGAGAAAACGAAAGAGAACGAGCCAGCCAAAAGAAGGAGCAAACGCCGAGAGAACGGCGCCGAGTGTCAGGAGAATCACTTCGATGCCATACATCGCTTTGCGGCCAAGGACATCCATCAGTTTGCCGAAAAATAGAGCGCCAAGCGCCGCGGACGCCAGGGAGGTGCTGTTTAGGATGGCCAATTGCGTCGTGCTCAAATGCCATAGAGGAGTTAGGATTGCAGTTACGGTACCAATAATAAAGAGGTCGTATGCATCTGTAAAAAAACCCATTCCCGTGGTAAACATGGTCTTCCAGTGGAACTTTTGCAGCCCACTCTCATCGAACGCATGTAAAACCGCTGAGTTTGTTGACACTGAATGTACGCTCCTTTAAAAAATAAGTTTTATAGCATGCGGCCGTATTTTCAACCGCACTTGATGAACACACCGTAAGTTTACTGCCCTTTCGTGAAGAAAGGATAATCAATGTGTAAAGGTTTTGTAAATGTAACGATCTACCAAGGAATTCTATACCTAATGTTTACGTGTTATAGAGACTTACCACACGCTAGGTTTACAAATCGATCGTATGATTTGACCAGTAAATGAAATTAATCGCAAATTTGCGATGGTTAAAAAACAAGGGGGATTCAAACGATGTCGCGCAAAGGATTGTCGATTGGCGCAGGTGTGATGGCAACGCTTGCCTTGGTTCCGTTTGTACTTCAGGCATCCGCAACGACTCAGTCTGTTCACGCCAAAAAAGCGTACGCGTCAGCCGCAAAACACGCGCCTGCTGTGAAAGGGCATCTCGTACTGTATTCAGCGCAGGGCTACGATGCAGCGATGGCTGCGGCGTTTCAAAAAAAGACGGGCATTCAGGTAAGCCTTGTCGATGACTCGACAGGAAACATCGTAGCCCGTATGGAGGCAGAGCGTTCGAATCCACACTGGGATATCGCGTGGTTTGACGGCGACTCCACCATGCAATCTCTCGCCAATCAAGGTATGCTCCTAAAAGGCTTTACACCATCCGATCTGTCAAACTATACACCGCTTGGCCGCTCGCTGCTCCCAAAGGATCACGCGTATTTTCCGGCATCTGTAACGGCGGCTGCGGCGATTGCCTATAACACAAAATATCTTTCTCCAAAACTTGCTCCAAAAACATGGAACGACCTGCTCCTGCCACGCTTCAAAGGCCAGGTGGCAATGAATGATCCGAGCATTTCCGGTCCGACGTATCCTTTTGTTGCAGGCATCATGCAACAGCGTGGCATCAAAGGTGGAGAAGCCTACTTTAAGGCACTCAAGGCAAACGGACTGAAAGTATTCCCGACAAACGGCGTTACACTGAATGCGCTGCTGACAGGGCAGGTCAAAGTGATCATGATTCAGGACTCTGCACTGACCAAGGCGAAAGCGTCTGGAGAGCCAATCCGCATCGTGTATCCATCGACTGGCGTCGCGATGCTGCCGGGCGTGTGGCGATTGACAAGAACGCGCCGGATATGGCGGCTGCCAAAGCATTCGTGCAATTCGTCCTCTCACCGCAAGGTCAGAGAATCATGTTAAATCCGAAAAACGGCGGCGGCGATTCCTATTTTAATCCGATCATCAAAGGACTTAAGCCTGATTCGCAGCGTCAACAGGCGGGCATCCACTGGGTGCGCGTAAACCCGATCAGTGCGGCTGCAAAGGAAAATCAGATCAAGACGTGGTTCCATGACAACATTGTCCAGTAATCGCGCGCGCTATGAGAGGCTCGTGAGTCGCTTGCGCGCGGTCGGGGCGACGCCGAGTCTTCTCATCCTCTTCGTTTTGATGATCTATCCCATGGGGACGCTACTGCTTCTGGTAGCGTTCCCCCACGCGTTTGACATGACGCCTTCGTTTCGCTTCTCACTGAGCGCGATCTCAGGCACCTTTTCCGATCCTGGTAACTCTGGCGCGATTGTGAACAGCCTCGTGTTCGGCGTGCTGTTGGCGCTGCTCGCAAGCGTGTTGGGTGTGGTGACGGCCCTTGGCTTGGCGCGTACAAGGGGACTCGCGCGCACGATCCTTCGCGTCAGCATTTGGATCGTCTTTTTTGCGCCATCGTACATCATCGCTCAGGGTTGGGTCATCTTGATGCAGGATAACGGAATTCTGGCGCAACTCTTTCACATGCCAAACGGATTTTCCGGCTGGTTCTTTTCGCCGACCGGACTGGTGGTCGTCATGGGCTTTCGCTATTTTCCGTTTGTCCATTTTGCAGTGGAGCAAGCGATTGCAAACATTGGCGGAGAACTGGTCGATGCGGCGCGGCTTAGCGGCGGAAAACCTGCCCGCGTGCTGCGCAGCGTGATTCTTCCGCTGCTGCTTCCGGCGCTTCTGGCAGGAACTTCGATCGCCTTTGCGGAAGGGTTCGGCGACTTTGGATTTGCCGCCGCGATCACGCCGCAGATGCAGATTCCCCTTCTTTCGTATCAGATCTACGCTGCGCTCAGTCAGGCGCCTGTCAATTTTCCGGCGGCTGCCGTCTTGTCTCTCGTGCTGCTTGTCGTCACAGGCGTGGCGCTGTGGCTTCAGTTTTTTTTTATTGTCAAGACGCGGTTTCGCCACAATCTCAACATCGCAGCGGCCAAGTGTTCGGATGGTTGGCGGCAAGTTGTGGGTCATTCTCGCGTATGGTATTGCTCTGGGTTCCTTGATCTTGCCGATGGGCGCGACGCTCTGTGCCGCGCTTTGGAAGAACATGACAAACGGTATTGCGAGCAACAATTGGACGTTCGAACATTTTAACCACGCGCTCATCACGGGTGGTGGGATGGCGGCGCTCGGAAACTCTGTCGTGTACGCGCTTATCAGCGGATTCGCCGCCGCTGGATTGGGGCTTTTGATTTCTTTTCAAATGTCATTCGTTAAAACTGCGCTAAATCGAATTCTCAGCATCATCATCATCGGTTCGATCGCAGTTCCTGGCGTTGTCATGGCGGCAGGTTTTGTGCTCGCGTGGAATGGCGTGTGGCTGATTCCTCTGCATCTCGTACTCTACGGAACACCGGTGTGCCTCTCGCTTGCCTATATTGCGGGCTCGCTGCCGTACTCGATCCGCCTGCAGATGGGAGCGCTCAGCCAAGTTTCGGTCAATCTCTTGCGGGCTGCGCAGGTATTGGGTGCAAAACGGTTGCGCCTGCTCCGCGTTATCGTGTTTCCGCTCATTCGCGGAACGGTGCTCTCGACGTGGCTGTTGGCGTTCATCGGCACGTTTTTTGAATTGCCCGCATCCTCACTGCTTTATCCGCCCGGCCAGCCACCGTTTCCTGTCTTGATCGCCTCAAAGTTTAACGCGTTTTTATGGTCGCAAGGGTCAGCGCTGACGCTGCTTGGAATGACGATTTTGATCGCGATGTATGCCCTTGGACAACTGATCATGAGAATGCGCGCGTGGCGATTCGGAACAAGGTGGACTGTTAAGCGTGTTGAAAATGATGTCTCGGAGTTGCGCGTAGAGGGGATCTAAAATGGCAAATGCTCACGTTGTACTAAATGATGTCGTGAAGAAGTATGGCGACCGTTCCGTGATTTCACGCGTGTCACTTGAGATTGGGGAGGGGCAGTTTGTCGCACTGCTTGGCCCGTCTGGGTGTGGAAAAACGACCATGCTCAACGCGATTGCAGGGCTTGTTCCGATTGATCAGGGTCAGATTGCCATTGGTGGGAAAGTGGTCTCGAACGAGAGTTACACACTGTCTCCTGAAGAGCGAAGGATTGGAATGGTTTTTCAGGATTTTGCGCTTTGGCCCCATTTGACGGTGTTTGATAACATCGCATTCGGGTTGCGCGTACGCAAGCTGAACAAGGCGGCGATTGCACGGCGCGTCGAGGAAGTGCTCGATCAAGTGGCGCTTCCGGGATATGAGAAGCTGTTCCCGCATCAGCTGTCAGGCGGCCAAAAGCAGCGTGTGGCCATCGCCCGGGCACTTGCTCCATCTCCGTCTCTCATGTTGATGGATGAACCGCTCAGTTCACTCGATGCAGGGCTGCGCGAACAGATGCGCTGGGAGCTTCGGCGGATCACGCAAGAGGCGCGGATTACCACCATTTATGTCACACACGACCAGATCGAGGCGCTAAGTATGGCAGATCATATCGTACTCATGCATAATGGTGTTGTGGAGCAACAAGGAGCGCCTGAGCCGATGTATAAGCGGCCGCACACGGCGTTTACCGCTACATTTCTTGGTGCGGCGAATTTGCTTTCAGGTCGAGTGATTCGACGGATGGCAGGGCGCGTGGCGATTTCCTGTCACGGGGTGACGTTTGAGGGGACAGAAGAGCAGGATCTTGGCGATGAGGTGACGCTAGTCATCCGTCCGCAGGACATGGTGATGACCGATCGCAATGAGGCGCGCGGGTTGCCAGTCATTGTTCGCCAGCGAGCCTATCACGGGGCACAGTGGCAGTATCGTCTAGAACTTGTGACAGATGGATCAGGTCAGATGCTTGAGTGCTGGTCACCTGTGGAGTGGGCGACTGGCAGTCAGATCACGCTTCAGTATGATGTGGAACGTTGCCGGGCTGTTGCTCGAAAGACGTCATGATCTCGTGGAACTTGATTGATGTTTTGATGAAAAAATGATAGTGGAGGATGCGCTTCTTGAGCCTTGGCACGCAGGACCGAATGGTTAAAAAGACGTTGCTCGAGAGTTGGCGACGCGAGATGGATGCGACGCGTCTCTACGCGCAGGCTGCAGCGCTTGAAAAGGATTCGGAACGCAAGTCCATCCTTTTGCAGCTTTCGAAGATTGAGCAGACGCATGCGGAGATGTGGGCGCGAAAGCTTGCGGAAATTGGAGAGCAGGCGCCCGCGTCATCGTATCAGGCGCCGCCAGTGGATCACGCTTCGAGTGAGCAGTTGCTAAAGCGACTGGATGAACTCGAGCACAGCAACGCGGCGTGGTATGAATCATTGAAGCATGTGTTTGAGGATCCAGAGATTCTTCAGATCATCGACCAGATCGATGAGGATGAATCGAACCACGACAGCAGTGTACGCGCGCTGTTTGCCTCGCCGTCAACACATATCGGCGAGCGTTTGAGCCGTTTGTGGGGAGCTGAGCGCTGGCACAAACAGTCGGCTGGCGGTTGGGTCGGCGATGCGATCTATGGCGTGAACGACGGACTCGGGGCGATCTTTGGGATCATTTCAGGGGTTGCTGGTTACACGGACAATGGTCACACGGTGCTTGTCAGTGGTCTGTTTGGCGCGATTGCGAGCACCTTGTCGATGGGTGTAGGGGCGTGGCTCTCGACGCGTTCAAAAAACGAATTGGCACATAGTGAACTGCATTTCGAGCGCAAAGAGATCATGGAGAACCCGGAGCTTGAAAAGGAAGAACTGCGCCTTTTGTATCAATTAAAAGGCTTCACGGAGAATGAGGCGGCGGAGATCACGGAGCGCTTGTCAAAGGATCCCGAGCAGTTCCTCAAGGCGATGAGCCAAGAAGAGCTTGGTATCACGGATGAAGGCGGGAATCCGTGGACGTCTGCCGGCATTGGCAGTCTATCGACGTTTGTGGGCGGAATTCTTCCACTCATCCCGTTTTTCTTTACAGGTGGCGTCACAGCGATTGTGCTCGCCGCGATTGTGAGCATCGCCGCGCACTTTGCCGTGGGCGCCGCAAAGAGCCTGATTACTGTTCGCCGCTGGTGGACGAGTGGGCTTGAGATGACGGCAGCCGGCATTCTTGTCGGTATCGTCGCATACGGGATCGGACTTCTCGGCTCAACGCTCATCCACGGTTGACATCGGCTCACGGGGCGAGTGCGAGCACGACCACGTCGACATTTCGAATCGAGCGCAGCAGCGTGCGCAGGGTGTTGCCGCGGCGCCTGATTTCCAGGCGTGAACGGGACGAGTGGCCAAGCACCACTTGCGTCGCAAGTTTTTCCTCCATGTCATTGACGAGTGTCAGCGGAATCTCCCGCGTCGTTTGCGCGTGCAGGTGGATAAATGTTCCTCCCAGACGTTCTGTCAGCGCGCGCAAAGCCTCCAGGCAGGATAATTCCTCATCGCTAAGGGTAGTGCCCACTTGGACGAAACTTACAAACATGGTTGCCTTCATGCGGTGCGCGGTGCGAAATCCTCGGCGAATGAGAAACTCCGCTTTGCGCGACGCGTTGACACACACATAGACGACTTCCATCCTGCGCCACGGCCCGCGCAATGCGCTTCGATCGTCGTGCGCTTCGAGACGGTCGTCAATATGATCGGCAACTTCGCGCAGTGCCAGTTCGCGCAGTGCAATCAGGTTGCCTTGCCGAAAAAAGTTCGCGAGCGCCTGTTCCGCTTTGTCAAGCGTATAAATTTTCCCCTCGCGCATCCGCTGCTGTAAAGTTTCAGGTGGAACGTCGATCAGCACCACCTCATCAGCCATTCGCAAAATAAAGTCAGGAATCGTTTCGCGCACCCTGACCCCTGTGATCTGAAAAATCGTGTCGCGCAAGCTCTCCAGGTGTTGCACATTGACAGTCGATATGACAGAGATTCCCGCTTCGAGAATCTCTTCTACGTCTTCGTAGCGCTTCTGGTGCTTGCTTCCCACAATGTTTGTGTGCGCGAGTTCGTCGATCAGGACAACCTCTGGATTGCGCCGCAAGATCCCCTCCAGATCCATCTCTTCAAACATCGTTCCGCGGTACTCCATCACTTTTCTTGGCAACACATCAAGATCGCGAATTTGCGCCTCGGTGCCTTTACGCTTGTGCGTCTCGATCAGTCCGCCGACGACGTCGATGTAGCGCCGTTTTAGATCGTACGCCTCTTCGAGCATCATGAACGTCTTTCCCACGCCGGGCGCCGCGCCGATATAGATCTTGAAGCGTCCGCGCCGCAGTTTGTGAAGCACATGCGAGAGATCGCCCTGTTTCATCGCCGCGTAGGGGTGCGCGTTTCTGCTGCGCTGACGATACGTCAAGAGCCTTTCACCGTGCGCAGAGTGGCGATCCGCAATCACCATCAGATCGATCTGTTTGGCTTGCTCTAGCAATTCATTGAGGATCGACCCCTTCCGCCACTCTTCTAAGCGACTGCGGCGCGACTGGCCGATGACGATCCGCGAAATGGCATGCGTTTGCGCGTAGTCGACAATGATCTTTGAGATCGACGCGGCTGGTGTGCGCAACGCCTCGTAAAATGTCGCGTCCACCTTATCCGCCAGTTTTAGGATTGCGTCTTTAAACGCGAGTTCTTCTGTCGTTTTCTTGCGTTTTTCATCAGTGACTGTCATGATGTGCAGTTCACCATTCAGGCGATTGGCAAGTTGCTGGCCGCGCCTGATCAAAAGGGTGCCGTTTGAGTTGTAACTGAGCGCGACGAGGATCTTCTCTGCCGCCTGCAGTGCGTTTTGCACAGCGTGTGTCTTTCGGTACTGTTCCAATCGCTCATTCACATCGTCTGCAATCAGTCGCAGTGCAAACTCTCGCAGGATCGAGAGTGCATCTTGGTTTAACTCAGGCGGGTGGCGTGTGTCGCCCTTTTTTTCTTTTTCCAAACGTTTGAGTACTGCCTCGGGGTCGACATCGATCAGTTTGATCTCGTGCGCACCCGCTACGACAGACAGTGGGACAGTATGCCTGACTTCAATCCCTGTCAATTTTTTAATGTTTTGTCGCAACTCTTCGATGTCATAGATATTCAAGGTCGTCATCACGTGGATGCCTTGCTCTAATAAAAAGGCCACGTCGTCAAGACGTGTCGAGAACCGCGCGCCTGGTTGGTTCACATGGGCCAGATCATCGACAAGAAGGATGTCTGGCCTGCGCGCAAGGATTGCCTGAACATTGAGATCGGCAGAAATCTTTTCATCCGTCGATTTGATGATCGGGATTGCAGAGAGCGGGGCTTCGTTTACAAACTCCTCAAGCGGGTGCTCTTCGCTGACGCCAGAGAGCACCACATCCATTCCAGATGCAAGCAGGTCGTACCCGTCATGCAGCATCGTGTAGGTTTTCCCTGTTTTGCTGCCGGCGCCTAAATAAATTTTCAGGTGTCCTTTTTTAAGAAAGGACATCTCTTCCATAATCTCTGCATTTGATTTTCTGCGAAAGGGGTCACTCGACATCGCGACGTCTCCTTTATAACAACTTCGATCGATCTGCGGCTGGATTGCCTTGTCTTCAACGCGTGTTATCATGAAATCATATCATAATCGCTAAGAGGTAAGAAGGATGTCAAAACGTGGAACAAAGCGTCTCGGGACGGTCTTGGCGGTTGCCCTTATCGTTTATACTTTCTGGATGATTCTTGACGCTTGGAACAAAGCGACGGGGCAGTTGCAAGAATCCCACTATGCGCTTCTCTGTCTGTTTGAGGCGCTTTGGCAGCGCGAACTTCACCATAAAGTGCTTGTGACACACCTTTTGCGCGCGGCAAACGCAGCACTTTCTGCGCCTTTTCACACGCCGTCGCTCCGCGATGTATCATCACTTGAGCGCATCGCCATTGCGCAAGCGGGGGCAACGTCGTCACCGCTCGCCGTGGTTGCACAGCAGGCGAGCTGGATTTTGGCGATTTTTCTTGTGCTCGTGGTTTACATTTTAAAAGAGAAGAAACTCACCCGGCTGATCCGTGAGCAAGAATTGCTGCGCGACAAGCTGCTGGCCATCTCGGGCGGCTGGATGCTGGCGACGGTAAAACCGGGCAGCGTCAAAGAAGTGATGACGCACATTCTTGAACAGGTGACCATCTACACGGACATCTCTGCCGCAGAGGTGTTGCAACAGGTTGATGACGCAGACGGAGTGGCGCTGCGTTCCTACTGCAGAAGCGGCCCTCTTATTTCGGAATCGATCCGCGAGATACCCAATGCGCTTTTGCACGTCGAGGCAGGCGCGATCAATGAAGTCATGCGCACGCGCCGTGTCTGGTACAGTGGAATCTATGCAGAGGTAGGCACCATCCTTCCGGGAATCCGCATCCCAAACACGGCGGTGTACCCGCTTATCGATCGCGACCGCGCGCGCGGAGTACTGGTGCTTCGCGGACGCGGGGGGCAGTGGAACGCCCAACTCTCGGATCTGATCGCGATTATTGCGCGTGAGATCGCGATGCTTCTCACCTATGGGGCGATGGAAGAGGATGCGGCGAATGTCGCGCGCTATCGCGAGATGGACCGCCTGCGGACAGATCTTCTCGCAAACGTTTCGCACGAACTTCGGACGCCACTCGGGCTGATTCAGGGTTATGCGGAGACCCTTGTGTATCGCGGAAAACGACTCTCCGAAGACCAGCACGCAGAGTTTGCGCAACTCATTGTCGATGAGAGTGTACAATTAGAGAATCAGATTGATAAACTCTTGAAGGTATCCACGTGGAAGGCGACTGGCGCGCACCTTCACAAACGTCCGTTTCTCGGCGACGAGTGGATCAACCGCCTCCAAAAAAGACTGTCAGCACAAACGCGTGTCGTGTTGCACCTTGGCGGTGAACACGAAGAATTCCTCTTGGGCGACCCGGATGAATTGATGGACGCAACGTTTAACCTGCTTGATAATGCGCTGAAATACTCGGCGGATCGCATTGATCTTTTTGTTGAAATGCGCCCGGATACCTTGCGCGTCCGCGTGCGGGATCGCGGGAAAGGCGTGCGCGGAATAGACCTTGAGCGGATCTTTGAACGCTTTTATCGCGGCGATGAGCATGCCCGCTCTGAGATTCGCGGATCAGGTCTTGGTCTTAGCATCGTCAAAGAGATTATCATAGCGCACGGCGGTCAAACCTTTGCGAGAAATGTGGATGGCGGATTCGAGGTTGGCTTTGAGATACCCGTTGTGTGAAGGATGTGGTGAAGATGGCGCAGCAGGCAGAGTCGATCTTGGTTGTGGAGGATGAAGAGAAGTACCGCCGTTTGCTCTCAATGAATCTTGAACTCGAAGGGTATAGCGTAACGGCAGTCGGTGACGGCCACGCGGCGCTTGAGCAGGTGTTTGAGCGGGAACCGAGTCTCGTTGTGCTTGACATGCGGATGCCTGAGATGGATGGATTTGAGCTTTGCAAGCGGCTTCGGAAGATGACGTCTGTGCCGATTTTGGCGCTGACGGCGCTTAACACGGAGGCGGATCTGATTCACGCGCTCGATTTTGGCGCGGATGACTACATGACAAAACCATTCTCCCTTCAGGAACTGATGGCGAGGATTCGCGCGCTGTTGCGCCGGAGTCAGAGTCTGCTTGTCGAGGAGGAGCTGACCTGCGGGCCGTTTCGCCTTCTTCACGAGACGCGCGAGGTTGACGCGTTCGGACAGCGGACAAGGCTGACGCCGACGGAGTGGAATTTATTGAAGGAACTGGTGCAGCACGCGGGAAAGGTGCTCACGCATGAGTACCTGCTCGGAAAAATTTGGGGGCCAGAGTATCAGGATCAGCATGAGTATCTGCGGGTGTATGTGCGCCGCTTGCGCTCATATCTTGAGCCAAACCCCAGGCGCCCTGTCTATCTTGTGACGATCGCGGGAATCGGGTACATCCTCTATGCTTCTGCCCACGATGAATAACACGTAAAATAAATGAAGAAAATACCACTTGAAGGATTGATACATGGCGTGAACCTGTAAAAAGGTTCACGTTTTTATTTTTTTTTCACGTTTGTGTGCCGTCTTTCTAGCGAGTTATTTACGAGGCGGGAGGTACAATACGTGAGGCACAGGCGACTTGTAAATTCAGGGAGGGGGTCGCGCTTTATGTCCGATCTCTACATGATCGCATTGTTACTGGTTGGATTTGGCTTCTCGCTGGCGCTGATGCGCTATCTCGACAAGCTGTGAACGGGGGAGTGTACGTGGAGAACTGGATTTTGCTTTGGCTTTCCATTGCGGTCATGCTGTATCTCGTTTTTGTCATCGTTCGACCAGAGAAATTTTAGCAGGATAAGGAGTTGAAGACGGTTGTCCCTCTCGACGGTTTTGACATGGGTTGTGGTTCTTGCTGTGTTTTTGATCACGATCAAGCCGATCGGCCAATACATGGCGAAGGTTTTTACATTTCAGCCGACGTTTTTAGACCGTCCGCTGGGTTGGCTCGAAAATGGCATTTTTCGCGTGATTGGCGTATCGCGCGAGAGTGACATGACGGCCAAACAGTATGGTATCGCGTTTGTAGGCACCAACTTGATCTGGGTATTGCTCGCCTATTTCTTGTTGCGCATCCAGAACATTTTGCCGTTTAATCCGCAGCACATGAGTGGACTCAATCCATTTCTCGCGTTTAACACGGCAGCCAGTTTTACGACAAACACAAACTGGCAGGCGTATTCCGGTGAAAACACGATGTCCTATTTCTCGCAGTTTGGCGTGCTCTCTTATCTTCAATTCGTAACACCCGCGGCGGGCGGCGCCGTTGGCATCGCGGTTGTGCGCGCGCTTGCGGGTCGAAAACTCGGGAACTTTTTTGTCGATCTCACACTCGTTTGCACGCGGCTCTTGCTTCCTTTGGCGATTGTGGTCACGCTCATTCTTGTTGGCCAAGGCGTGCCGGAAACGCTTGGCGCCTACCTTCAGGCACACACCTTGGGCGGTCAGACACAGTTGATTCCGCGCGGGCCGATTGCGAGTTGGGAAGCGATTGAACACCTCGGGCAAAATGGCGGTGGATTTACGAACGCCAACAGTGCGAACCCACTGGAAAATCCGAGCGCGCTTTCAAACATCATCGAGACCATTTCCATGGGACTCTTGCCCGTCGGTTTCTTCTATTTTTTTGGCGTGATGACAGGCAGAAGAAAGTTGGCCTGGACGATCACCGCAGTTGCCGGATCGTTTTTTATGATCATGCTTGCGCTGACATACTTTCCAGAAGCTGCAGGGAATCCGATCGTCAACAGTCTGGGACTCGCGACACACGGTAACATGGTCGGGAAAGAAGTGCGCTTTGGCATCGGCGGCACCTCGATTTTTGAGACGGCAACCATGGCGTTTACGACAGGCTCGGTCGCCAGTGCACACGACAGCTTTTTGCCGTTATCCTCGCTGAGCTTCTTTATCGGGATGTTTCTCAACATGGTGTTTGGCGGCAAGGGTGTCGGGTTTCTCAACATGATCATGTTTGTCATCATCACGATCTTTTTGATGGGCCTGATGGTTGGTCGCACGCCGGAGTTTCTTGGCAAGAAGATCGAAACAAAAGAAGTGACGCTGGCTTCCATCGCATTTTTGATTCACCCTTTATTGATCTTGGTGGGGACCGCGATCGCAGTGCACTCGCCGGCGGGACTCAAGGGAATCTACAATGGAGGGCCGCAAGGGTTGGGCGAGATTCTCTACGGGTTTACCTCTGCGGCCGCCAACAACGGATCGGCGTTCGGGGGCCTTGGCGCGGCGCTGCCGTTTTATGAGATTGCGCTCGGCATCGTTGTGATCATCGGGCGTTACGCGTCGGTCATGGCCATGCTTCTCTTGGGGCAATCGCTGCTCAAGAAAAAGACCGTCCCTGAGACTTCGGGCACGATGCACACCGATACGCCGCTGTTTGGCGGTATTCTGTTCGGCGCCATCATCATCCTGAATGCACTGACCTTTTTTCCGATCATGGCGCTGGGCCCCTTGGCGGAGCAGTATTTGATGTTGGCCCATCACTTGTTCTGATGAAAAGGGGAGGGAAACGAGTCACATGGCAAAGACAAATGACTTGCGATTGGCCAAAGAGTACAATCTGCAAGTTCTAAAAGACACCTTTCGCAAACTGAATCCCGCAGAGATGGTGCGCAACCCGGTGATGATGGTCGTTGAGATCGGGACACTGGTCACCCTCTGGTTCACCATTCAGGCGTCGACCCCGGGAACCCGCTTTTATAACGGACTGGTGACGGTCATCCTGTTTTTCACGATCCTGTTCGCAACGTTTGCCGAGGCGTACGCGGAAGCGCGTGGGCGCGCACAGGCGGATTTTTTGCGCAAGACGAAGTCATCGACAAAAGCGAAGATCCTGCGCGCAGACGGCAGTTTTGATCTCGTCGAATCGGCGAGCCTAGAAAAAGGAACACGCTGTCTCGTTGAAGCCGGAGACGTGATACCGGGAGACGGCGTAGTTATTGAAGGGATAGGGTCCATCGACGAATCGGCGATCACGGGCGAATCGGCGCCTGTCGTAAAGACGGTCGAGGACAGTGTGACAGGCGGGACGTCACTTATGTCTGATCGCTTGATCATTGAGATCACGACGCATCCGGGTGAGTCGTTCCTCGATCGCATGATCGCGCTGGTCGAGGGTGCCAAGCGGCAGAAAACGCCAAACGAGATTGCGCTCTCCGCGCTGCTCGGCGTGCTCACGCTGATCTTTGTGCTGGTTGTCGTGACACTGGCGCCGATTGCCGGGTTTTACGGACCGGGGGCGACAGATACGACGACGCTTGTCGCGCTCTTGGTGTGTCTCATTCCAACGACGATCGGCGCGCTCTTGTCGGCGATCGGAATTGCCGGAATGAACCGCGTCTCCCAAGTGAACGTGGTGGCAAAGAGCGGGCGCGCCGTTGAGGCGGCAGGCGATATCGATACGATCATTCTTGACAAAACAGGCACGATCACCATCGGCAACCGGATGGCGACGGAGTTTTTCCCGATTTCTGGCGTAACGATGGAGGAACTGGCGGATGCGGCGCTGCTCTCGTCACTTGCGGATACGACACCTGAAGGGCGTTCGGTGGTGGAGCTTTCGCAGCGCATGTTGAACCTTCAGACGCTGCCAAAAGCGGAAGGCGAGCCGATCCCGTTTTCGGCGCATACGCGGATGAGCGGCATCGATCTTGTCGATGGCCGGCAGATTCGCAAAGGCGCGGTGAGCGCCATCAAAGAGATTGTCGCGGGCGGGCAGGATGAGCTCGATCATTTTGCAGAGCACGTGGCGCGCCAAGGCGCAACGCCCTTGGGTTGTTCCGTGGATGGCCGCGCGCTTGGGATTATCTGTCTAAAAGACGTAGTCAAACCGGGCCTCAAAGAGAAGTTTCGCGATTTTCGCGAGATGGGCATTCGCACCGTGATGGCAACAGGCGACAACCGGATCACGGCGGCGGTCATCGCGGAAGAAGCGGGCGTTGACGATTTCATCGCTGAGGCAAAACCGGAAGACAAAATTGAACTGATTCGCCGCGAACAGGCGGAAGGGAAACTGGTTGCCATGACGGGCGATGGCACGAACGACGCGCCGGCACTCGCCCAGGCGGACGTGGGGCTCGCGATGAATTCCGGGACGATGGCCGCCAAAGAGGCGGGCAACATGATTGATCTCGACTCGAATCCGACCAAACTGCTGGAGGTGGTGATGGTCGGCAAACAGCTTCTGATCACGCGCGGCGCGCTGACGACGTTTTCGATTGCGAATGATGTCGCAAAGTACTTCGCGATCATTCCTGCCATGTTTGCGTCTGTCCCACTTCTGCACGTGCTTGGCGCGCTGAACATCATGGGACTAAAGACCCCACACGGCGCCATCTTGTCGGCTCTGATCTTTAACGCGTTGATCATCCCGGCGCTGATCCCGTTTGCGGTTCGCGGTGTCAAGTATCGCGCTGAATCGGCGGATCGGATGCTTGCCCGCAACATTTTTAACTGGGGTGTCCTCGGTGTCATCATTCCGTTTGTGGGCATCTGGTTGATCGATCGGGTCCTTGGCATTTTTGGGCTCGCGTAACGCGCAAGGAGTGCGAGGAGATAGGAGGAAGATCGATGTTAAGAATGTTCAGGCCGATGATTGGCGTCACGCTCTTGCTGTGGGTTCTGTTAGGATTGCTCTTTCCCCTGGTGATGACGGGGATAAGCAATCTCGTGATGCCCTATCAGTCGCAAGGGAGTCCCGTGTATGTCAACGGCGTCTTGGTCGGGGCGGCGCATGTCGGGCAGAATTTCCAGCCCGATCCCGGATACTTCTGGGGGAGACCGTCTGCCACACTCTCGGTTTCAACAGGCAAACCCAAACCCTATAATGCGTTTGCCTCCGCGCCAAGCAACAATGGTCCGACGAGCGCTGCGCTCATTTCAGACATTAAACAGCGCATTGCGTATTTGTTAAAAACGACGCCTGGCTTGACGACAGGGCAGATCCCCGTCAGCTTGGTCGAGAGTTCTGGATCGGGTCTTGATCCTGACATCAGCGTGCAATCTGCGCTCATTCAAATCCCGCGCGTGGCAAAATACACGCATCTGAGTGAATCATTCTTGACGGGACTGGTTAAAAATAATACGTTAGGACCAAGCGTGGGACTTTTTGGACGGACGCGCGTCAATGTGCTGGAACTCAATTTGGCGCTTTACAAGGCGCTGCACAGTTAAGTACCTTGGATCAAAGCGAGAAAAATGCCTGCGGCACAGCAGGCATTTTTCTCATCTCTTACGGGCGCTATGTCATGATCACAGCAGATAGAGGTGAACGAAGATCACGATCCCCATTTGGCAACTCCTTGTGCTTCTTTTGATCGCAGCCGTTTTCATTCTGGGAAGAATCACAGGCTTTCGCATGATCAAGCGATTGCTCGTTGGCAGACCGCTCAAAACAAGAGAACTCAGCCAGGCGCAACATCACCTGGTTTGGTATCTGGCGCTGCCGATTCTGTCTGCGGATCTCTACTCGTCGGTCGCGTATGGACCGGAGGCGGGCGCCACGGAACTTGTCGGTCTTGGACCAGGCGCAGAGTGGCTCATCCTGCCGATTGTCGGCGCCACCGTGTTGCTTCTTCTCATTATCGTGCTCTCTTATATCATGGGAATCCTTGCCTATCCGAATGGAGGCGGGGGATACTCGATTGCGCGCGATAACTTCAAGTCTCCGTGGATCTCACTTGTCGCGGCAAGCGCCCTCATGATTGACTATGTGCTGACCGTTGCGGTGTCCGTCTCGGCAGGCATTCTTGCGGTCGCTTCCGCGTACCCTGTGCTTGTACCCGACGAGACCGTCTTGTCGGTCATCTGCGTCGGACTGATCGCGCTTGTCAATCTGCGCGGGGTGTCCGAATCGGCCACTCTGTTTTCGTGGCCGAATTTTTTGTTTGCCGCCTGTATGCTCTTTCTCATCGGGTGGGGCGTGGCGAACGACGTGACACACGGATTTGTTCAACCGCAAACTCCGCCTTTTGGTGTCCTGCCAAAAGGTTTCACACTGCTTTTGATCTTAAAGGCGTTCAGTTCAGCATGTTCGTCACTGACGGGGATTGAAACGATCTCCAATGCGGTTCCCATCTTTCGTGAACCTAGGCAAAAAGGCGCGATCAAAGCGTACGTCACCATGACGATCGTGACTGGCATCACGCTTGTCGGGATCGGCTATCAATTGTATGCAAAAGGCATCACCGTAAAACTGAACAACACGATGCTCTCGCAACTGACATCCGTCTATTTCGGTCACGGTCCGATCTATCAGATCATCACGTGGAGCACGTTTTTGGTTCTTATCATCGCGGCAAACTCCACATTCACAGGTTTTCCGCAACTCATGGCACTGGTGGCCCGCGATCGCTTCTTGCCGGAGGCGCTCAGCTTGCGGGGTGACCGACTGGGCTTTTCAAACGGCCTGATGGTGCTGGCCCTTTTGTCATCTCTTCTGCTTGTGGTCTTTCAGGCGCAGACCAATGCGTTGATCCCGCTTTTTGCCATCGGCGTGTTCATGTCCTTCACCATCGCCCAGGTGGGGATGATGAGACGCTGGATGAAACTCAGGACAAAGCGCTGGAAGGCAAAGGCTTTCATCAACGCAGTAGGAGCTATCGTCACGGCGCTTGTCACACTCGTCTTTTCGGCGACAAAATTTGCACAAGGCGCCTGGATCGTAATCGCAGCGATCCCGCTTATGGTAACTGTGGCGCTTTTGATACACCGTCACTACGTTCGCCTTGCGCGGGAGCTCGCGCTTGATGTGCAAAAAGAGCCAGCCACAGAGCATCACGTGATCTCTTTGCTTCTTTTGTCGGACGTTGATCGCATTGCCTTGCAATCAGTCTCTTTTGCAAAGAGCATCGCGCAAGATCTGATCGCAGTCTACATCGGGTTTGATGACGAGTCGATCGAAAAGGTGGAGGCAAAGTGGGCGGCGTGGGGAGAGCCGTGCCGATTGCTCGCCTTTAAGAATGAGTATCGATCTGTGCTTCAACCACTCACGCGCCTCGTTGATCGTTTGCAGACGCGCGAGGGTCGAGAGCCAGACCATATCCATATTCTTTTGCCGCAGTTGGTGCCGAGCGTCTGGTGGCAGTTTATGCTTCACAATCAGAGGAATTTTGTCATTCAGGCATGGTTTTTGCGCAATCAGGACGTTGTCGTATCGACAATCCCATACCACATCCGCGATCACTGACACGGTGCGAGGCGGTATGGGATTGGCTTTAAATGAATTTCAGCAAGTAGTTTGGATAGTACAGATTGAGGATGTTTGGATACAACATTCTTGCGACATGGCCAAAATACTCGGATCCCCACTGTGACATGATGTTTGTGCTGAGGAATCCGCGGTTTTCGCGGTTGGGGAGACCTGCGCGATAGGAGAGCTCCTTGATTTCGCCTGTCGGCAGTGTGTACACCTCATTCCACGTGTCCTGCACCGCCTGGTCCGTCACCGTTTGTCCGCTCAAATATTTGAACTGCTGATAGTTTGTCGTGTTATCGACATCATAGGTGAAACCGCTCTGCGTGACAGGGTGGAGCGTGTGATACCAACCAAACATTTTTACTGCGACGGCGCCTGCCTTCAGCGCTTCTTGATTCCACGAAGGATACCACTCGTTTGGCAGGACATCTTTGCAATACTCCTCAAAGCCGACCGTCTGCACGTAGAGAATAGGGCTGACCGGGTTGTTGTACGCGCGGATGGCGACGCGAATGGTGGATGGGTATGACGTGTTGTAAATTGTTTGCAATTGCGCCGACACGTTTTTTGTTGAGATGAGTGAAAGACTCCCCGCCGCGATGAATCCGGCGAGCAGGATGTTCGTTGTGCGTTTCATGGTTTGCCAACCCCAGACTTCTTCTGAACAGGGCTCCACGGCAAGTAACCAGGGTCACCTGGAATTGGCGGCTGGTGGGTTAACTTTAATTCTTCCGCATAGTGCATGACAAAACCGCGCAAATCCTGCGGGTGGATATTTCCGAGCGATGCCGACGGGAAATTGCGTGCGTTTGGGGTAATCGGTTGGAGAATGATCGGTTGCACCGTATGCTTTGTGATCGGAACGACAAACACGACTTGTTCATTAAAGCCGTTTGCGACCGCAATGGCTGTGACAATGCCTTTTGTTTTAAGGTTTTCATTCCACTCAGTAATATAGAATGGGGCTGTTGTACGGTAAGTGCCAGTCGAGTCTGTCAGGCCGGATGAAAGTACCTTCCCGTCGAGATTGATGACAATCACACGCGCCCCCGCAATGACGGTGGTTTTTGGCGAGCCGACGCGAAATTCAATTTCGCCAGTTGGCGGACCTGTATACTCATCTGAAGGGGTTGCAGCGAGCGATGGTGCGACGGACGCGATTTGGAGAACTGAACAGAGCAACATAGCGTGCACTACCATTTTTGTTTTTTTCACGCGCGAATTCCTCCTGTGCATCTACATTCACTCCAAAGAGTGTCCAATGCGAGCCTGATTATGTAAAAGAAGAGATGAAAAGGATAAAGGGCTTTTGTTGAAAAGAGATTACAAAGAGATTGCAATTTGTAGATACATAGTTTAATATCCAAAGTAAGATCTCTGATGGGCGCGGATCGGGTGGTAACGTATAAAATCAACCCATATTTTGCCTACTTGGTTGATTGGTTTTACATACCTTCGTGGTGTCGGACGTTTGTCTGAAACACATGGAGTGTCACCCAGTTTTGAAAGCGTTCACAGGCGTGATCACGAACAACAGACAAGGGGGATTTTTATGAAACGTAACCGTCTGATTGCGCTCAGCTCAGCGGCGCTTCTGACACTGACAATGGCGGGAAGCGCGTTGCCTGCATTCGCGGCGGCGCCTGCCAAATCGGATTTGCAGATTTTTAGTTGGTGGACGGGAGTCGCCAGCAGTAAGGCGCTAAGGTCACTCATCACCATTTATGAACACCAGTATAAAGGTTCTACCGTCACGAACGACGCGGTCGCCGGTGGCGCGGGATCAAATGCGAAAGCCGTACTCGCGGGCCGCATGGAGGCAGGCAACCCGCCTGGCACCTTCCAGGTTCACGCAGGCGGCGGATCGCTTCTCAGTTGGGTGCAGGCGGGGGACATGAAACCGCTCAACGCACTGTATAAGTCTGAGGGATGGTACAAAGTGTTCCCGCGCTCACTTCTGAACTTGATGACGTTCAATGGGAAGATCTATGGTGTTCCAGTTGACATGCAGCGCGCGAACGTCCTTTGGTACAATCCGACGATCTTTAGAAAATACCATCTCACTGCGCCTAAAACATTCCCGCAGTTCTTCCACGACGCGGCGGTTCTGAAGAGTCACGGCATCACGCCGCTGGAACTCGCAAACCACGGCAACTGGGAAGCAACGCTTCTATTCAGCGATGTTCTCTTGGGGACGGTTGGCCCTGTGAAATACGACCAACTGCTGACAGGACACGCCTCCTGGAACATCCCTGGCGTAAAAGCTGCGGCCAACACGTTTGTGAGAATGCTCAGTTACGCGAACAAAGACTACACTGCGCTTCACTGGCAACAGGCTGACCAGGCCGTGGCGCAAGGCAAGGCAGCCATGAATGTTATGGGTGACTGGGCGCAGGGTTACTTCTCCACCGCGTTGCACCTAAAGCCAGGTGTTGGCTTCGGCTGGGCGGCGACCCCGCAGACCCACGGCGTGTTTGGCGCAGTCTCGGACGTCTTTGGACTTCCGGCAAAACTGAAAAACGATACGCCGACGATCAACTTCCTGAAGGTGCTCGGCTCAAAAGAAGGCCAGGATACGTTCAACCCGCTCAAGGGTACATTCTCGCCGCGACTTGACTCTAACATGGCGAAATATAATGCCTATTCACGCTCTGCGATGATGTCTTACAAGCGCGACCGACTCGTCCTGATCATTGGTCAAGGTGCAGTCAACCCAGGGTTCACGAATAACTTTAACAACGCGATGGAGATTTTTGTGAGCAATCACAATGTCAACAATTTCGTGAGCGCGATCGTGAGTGCCGCGCAGGCTAATCCGCTCAGCTAACCGCGGGCGTCGATTCAATCGTGCGCGCACAGCCTGTTGCACTCGGCTGTGCGCGTCTTTTCTGTAAGTACTCTTTACAGGTTTGGAGGTGTAGCGTGAAAACGCCAACCGAATTAAATGCAAAAACAATCCCCAGAATACTAGCGCCAAAGCGAAAAAAATTCTCTTGGGACATGTTTTCCTCTGTCGCGACACTGATTCCTTCACTGATACTGCTCGGCGTTTTTGTCTACGGATTTATCGGCTGGACGGTGTATGTATCTTTTTCACAGTGGAATAGTCTCATTCCAAACTTTAATTCGGCGGGATTCTTGAACTACTCCATCATCTTTTCGTCCTATCGCTTTCAATCGGATCTGCGAAACATTGTCGTCTTCACCGCGTTTTTCATCATCGCCTGCCTGATTGTCGGGCTTTTTTTGGCGCTTCTCATCGACCAAAAAATCAAGGTGGAAGGCTTCTTTCGCAGCATTTTTCTCTTCCCTATGGCCATCTCGTTTGTCGTGACAGGCGTCGTCTGGTCTTGGATCCTCAATCCGAGCACGGGCGTCAACCTGATCTTGAAGGCGTTTGGCTGGAAATCCCTGCCGAGTTGGTTTTTGAGTACAACCATTGCGCCGAACTGGCCATTTGGCCAAATTCAGCTCGGCATTCCGGTGGCGCTGCTCGCCGTCTTGATCGCGGCCGTCTGGCAAATGTCTGGCTTTGCGATGGCTGTTTATCTGGCGGGACTGCGCGGTATCTCCGACGAGATCAAAGAGGCTGCACGCATCGACGGCTCAGGCGTTTTTCGCATGTTTTTCTCGATCATCCTGCCGCAACTGCGCGGCACGACGACTACGATCATTATCATTCTGACGGCCGCTTCACTCAAAATCTTCGGCTTGATCTACGCGATGACAGGCCCCGGACAACAGTTTCTCACAGACATGCCGAGTCTCAACATGTTTCAGACGACCTTTCAGGGCGATCAATTCGCGCAAGGCGCCGCAATCGCGATCGTCCTTCTTCTCATGATCGCCATTTTTATCGTTCCATACCTTATCGTTACGCTGCGCCAGGGGGATGACGCATGAATACGCTCGCACTTCGCCGTGTCTCACGGACGCTTCTCTACGTTGTTCTCACACTCTTGGCGGCGCTCTATCTTGTGCCCGTTTATGTCGTAGTCGTGACCAGCCTAAAATCAAACGCGTCTGTCAGCCTTGCGCAGATGTGGAACCTGCCAAACGTGCTCAGTTTTTCAAGCATTGCAAACGCATGGGCGCAACTCGGTCCAAACTTTATCAACAGCTTTGAATTGGCGATCCCAGCGACGCTGATCTCGGCGCTCATCGGCGCGCTCAACGGCTACGCACTCTCAAAATGGCGGTTTAAAGGCTCGTCTGTCGTCTATTTCTTCATTCTTTTTGGCATGTTCATCCCGTATCAGAGTGTGTTGATCCCGCTTTTAAAGGTGCTTGACGTGATCGGTCTCTACAACACGATTGCTGGTCTCATTCTCGTTCATGTCGTCTATGGCATACCGATTGCGACACTCATCTTTCGCAATTACTACACATCCATCCCAACAGAGCTGATTGAAGCGGGGAAAATCGACGGGACGGGCTACTGGGGGATCTTTCGCTATATCATTTTGCCGCTCTCCGTGTCTGGGTTTGTCGTCGCAGGGATTTGGCAATTCACGCAGATCTGGAACAATTTCTTATTTGCCGTGTCGCTTACCAATCCACCTGATCAGCCTGTCACCGTCGCGCTTGTCAACATTGCGGGCAGTCAGACGGTTCAGTGGAACGTGCAGATGGCGAGCGCGCTGCTCGTTTCGGTTCCGACGTTGCTCGTCTATATCTTGCTTGGCAAGTTTTTCGTGCGCGGACTTTTGGCGGGCTCGGTTAAGGGGTAACGGCTTCGTCAAGAAAGATCGTCTGATTCATCACGTGCGTCGCCGCGCCGACGGCGATGGCGTGTACAGGCGCGATCGAGATAGGAATATTTTTATTCGCGCCGATCAACCGATACTGGAGCACGCGTTCGATTTCCGGGAGAATGAAGGTGGAGGCTTGAGAAATGGTGCCGCCCAGGCTGATCCGGTCGGGGCTAAGGGCGTTTACGATGTTGGCGATGCCAATGCCAAGGTGTTGTCCAAGCGTGTTTAGCGCGCGAATGTACGCGCGGTTGTCGGCATAGGCACCATCCAGGATCTGCTCCATCAAACCCTTGCGTGGGTCGATCGCGGTGCTGCTTCCGCCTGCTTCGTGGATGTACTGCAAAAGGCTGCGCTCAGAGGCGTACTGCTCCCAGCAACCATAGTTGCCACAGACGCAGCGCTGTCCCATCGGGGAGATCGTCATGTGGCCGAACTCGCCCGCCGCCCCCGAGTGGCCTTTGTAAAGTTCACCGTGGATCACGATCCCTGTATTGATACTTGAGCCTGCGTGAATGTAGACGAGGTTCTCTTTGCGCGCCGCACTTTTCAAGAGTTCTGACCACGCACCACAGTTTGCGTTGTTTTCGATAAACACGGAAAGCGTTGTGCGCTCTGCGAGTTCTTTGCGCAGATCCCAGTCGCTCTTTGCGATGTCGCGCAGGTGACTTGACGCGCCAGTTTTTGCATTGATCAAACCCGGAAGCGCGAGACCGATTCCTACAAGGCCATGCGGGCTGCGCGGCGTTGCCGTTTGGGCCGCGCGCACCTCGTCCAGGATGGCTTCAAGCACTGCCACTGCAGTGTCATCGCCTGTCAGCGCGTCAAGCATCCGCTCCTGCTTGTACACCACTTCACCGCGTGTGTTACAGACAACAGTCTTTAGGATCGGCAGTTCAAGATCCATTCCAATTGCGTGTGCCGCGTTTGCGTTAAAGCGCAAAAGAATGGGTTTCCTGCCGCCGGTTGACGAGCCGTATCCGATCTCTTGAACCCACTGCTCTTCAATCAACTCATCGACAATATAGGAGACAGTCGCTTTGTTTAGTCCTGTGATTTGGGCGAGATCAATCCGCGATGTCGTTCGTTGATTGCGAATGAGATGAAGGACGGTGGCGCGATTAATTCTTCTCATCGCAGGCGCATCAACATTGAGCTTCATCAGGAGTCACCTCTTTGAAAGAACACGATCCAAGAACAGAAATGGGTATGATATGATTGTTTTAATCAATGTATCATGAAAATGCGCGTGTCACCATGAACGCCGACGGATTGGCGATTCACGACGATGGTGAGGGATTCAATATGTCTTTATATAAAAAGTTGATGGCGCTTTTTTTGCTCGTCATGTTTATCGTTTTGGGATCGACGCTTGGAATTGTCTATACACAAAGCAGGGCGCTCATGATCAGGCAAGCTGAGCAAAAAACGGTCTTGCTCATTCAAACAATCAATTCTTATTTGCAGGCAGGTGCGTCCAATTTCGACTTTGAGACCATCTTACTTCATCTAAGCCAGCAGAACCAAGACTTCAAATCATTTGATATTTATAAACTGAATGGTTATTTCTATGATATCGCATCGACCAACCCGCAAAACATTGGATCGGTTGCACCCAAAAATGTGGAACCGCTCATGACGACGGGAAAGACCGTTTCTAGACTCTCCGGGAATGATCTCTACGTCGTCGCACCAATTCTTGTAAATGGTGTGACACTCTACAGCACGGCGGTCACTTACTCGATTGTGCGTGATCTTGCAACGATTGACCAGTTGTTGCTCAAATATCTTTTCATTGGGCTCGTGGGGATCGGCATTGCGGCGCTTCTGATCGGTGTGTTTGCACGCAGGCTCTTGTCGCGGCCGCTTCTTCTCATCACGGCGGCGGCCAATGACATCGCACAAGGCAGTCTCGCGGTCGACCTCGCACCATTTGATCGCCGCCGCGATGAGATTGGGATGCTTGCGAGAACCTTTCAGACGATGGCGGGACACCTTGACGGGATTTTGTCGGGAATCATTCAGACGTCTGACCAGCTCAAAAGGGATTTTCATACGCTCGTCGTGAGTGGGGATGCGACGGTGCGCGGGGCGCTTCACGTCACAGACGTGATGGATCACATGGGGAAAGCGCTTACGGAGCACAGACAGTCGGCTGACGAACTTTTGGCGGTGAGTCGCCAGCTTCTTCATCGCGTGCAAGAGGCGGGGCGGCGACGGGGCGGAACGTCAAACCCAAAGCAGGGGCAGGCTGTGTTTGACGAGTTTGAGCAAGATGTCGAGGTGTGGTTGCAGGATGCAGAGCGCATGGCACTTCGCGTCGAAACGCTTCACGAGGCGTTGCGTACCGTGCGCGCGACGGCAAACGGACAGTTGGCGTGGATCCAGCAAGTGAATCGCGCAACGTCTCAACTCGAGCGGCTTGCCGCTGACTTGCAAAAGCTTACCGCTGCGTTTTCTGACGGTGCTCGCGAGGTGAACGTATGAAGAGCGTTGTCGAAACCAAAATGGTTTTTATTCGGTAAAATCACTCAAGTGAACTTTCCGGCACAAGAATTTCAAAAGACGTCGCTCAAGTCGATGAAAAGATCGTCGAAGATGCCAACTTGAACCACCTCGTTGTTGCCGTATACAACAGGTTCTACAAAGACGTTGTCGTTCAATTTGTAAACTTCAAGTGTTTGATTGTGAGGATCGATCAACCAGTATTCGCGAACACCAGTTTGCCTGTATGTTCGCAGTTTCACGGTGCGATCCTTTTTGGCCGTGCTCGGGGACAAGACTTCAACAATCATATCGGGAACACCGATGCAGCCCATCCGCTGCAATTTGTTTGGATCACAGACCACCGTGATGTCTGGCTCAACATAATTGCCGCGATCATCCCCATCCAGCCATACGCCAAACGGAGCCGGAAAAATTTTGCATGAACGTCGTTTCAAGTACGTACTGATCTCGCGAAAGACATTTCCCACGATGGATTGGTGCTCTGTGGATGGGGGTGGAGTCATATCGTAGATGACGCCTTCCAGTATCTCAAAACGTTCGAGATCTTTCATATTTAAGTTCTCCATCGGCGATCTGCCCTCCTATGTTCATCCTTTATCAGTTTAGCATGAAATGTCACGAGGCAGTCACGTTGCAGGATCTGGTTGCGCTTGTCTTTTCCCTTCTTTTTTTCGCTTTGCAAACGCATTTTTGATCAGTGTCGAGATGAGGAGAAGACTTGGGATGAGAAGGCCCATGATCATGGAGATGACAGGGTATGTCGCGGAGAGAAAGCTAAAGTCGTCTGCGCGGTCGATGGGCATGAGCAACCCAAACCCGACGAGGATGAGTGCGATCGGAATGCTGTAGGTGTTTGGCCGCTTTGTTTTTGTCGTATCCGAAACAGCGCGCATGGCGCAGATCCCAAAAATGGCGACGCGAAAATAGGCGCCAAATGTCCACAACACGACGCCAAACAGGTCGAGCCGCTCAAGCAGCGGTTTGGCGTCAAGGTATTGCAGTTCCGCGAAGGTGGGGTAGGCGAGGATCTGCGCGATCTTTTCGCCAAAAATCATGACGGGGCCAACGATCGGCCCGAGCATCATCACCATCAACACGAGCGCCATGATCGCTCCTTGTTTTACAAAGTGTTCCTTTTTTTGAATGTCTGGCGTGATCATGTTAAAGACCACCATCTCACTGACCATCGTGACAAGAATCAGGGTTCCCCTCCAGACGGGGCGCAGCCCGTGACTTAGCATTGGCATGATCTGCGCGTAGTCGCGGTCAGGCATTGCAAGAAGTGAGGCAAGTATCCCCAAAAACAAAAGAAGGGGCAGGATGATCTCGACACTTCGCGCCATCACCTCAAGACCGCTGTACATCGCCCAGATGATCGCGACGGAGAGAAGACCGAGCCAGATCTCGCGCGGTGTGCGCGGATAGATGATGCCAAGAAACGATCCGAGCAGGTGGAGGGTGAGCGATCCGATAAAGATAAAGTAGAAAATATAGAAAAAAGACAGGATCAGGCCAGCCCATTTCCCCCATACATACTCGATGTGCAAAACGAGTGAGCGATTCTCTTGAAGCACGCCAAGCTTCGTAAAAGAAAATGCCATCGCCTGACAGAGAACGCCAAAAAAGAGTACTGAAAGCCAACCGTCGCGTCCGGCATAGCCGATGACAATATGCGTGTAAACAAAATGGCCGAAGGCGATGGTGCCGCCGACGAGCAATGCGAAATATTGGAGATTGGAAATCACGGTTTGGTTTGATTGTTTCATCGCTGGAACACCCACTGGCATATAGGATGCATGACACGTTCAACAGGAGAAAACAGGTTCAGTTGATGGATGGGCGTCATGGAGAGAATGACAAAGGAGATTCCAATCATCAAAAGTAGACTGTAGAGGAACCAGACCTTAAAGGAACGTTCCTGTACCAGTTGTCGCGTATCGATGATAAGCGCCAGGGTGACAAAAAAGAATAGAAGCACGATGAGCATTCCCACGAGATCACCCTTCTTACGGCTTTGATTTACTGAAAATGGAGTCCCCGATCAGACCGCTGCGCACAATGTGGACTTTGACATGGACTTGAATGGGCATGCGGCTGAACACCTGATCCCAGTGTGTCTCAATCGTGCGCCACTGCCTTGGATAGCGCGCAAACAAGAGATCGCCAAACCCGACGATATCTGCGTGATATTTTTGTTTTAGCACCGTGAGCAGTGAGACGATTTCCCCTAAAATTTCCCTTTCAATCGCCCGCTCGGAGATTTTTGTGTCGCTCGGTTGATCCAGTTTGAGACGACTCATGTTTTCGAGAATGTCGTCCGTGACCTCGAGGTTGATCATAATCCGCGGGCCGTTTTTTCCCCATGACGGAAGGATGACATTGTTTAAGATGACAAGCTGGGATGTGAGCCATCCGCCACCTGGGACAGAAACGGCCATCGAATTTCTTCGCAACTGCTTTGACTGCGGTTGTATCCAGTAGAAACCTTTCGATTCACGGTCATTGAGCCAGCCGACCAAGCGATCTTTTTTAAAGACCGCGACATCATCCAAGCCAAAATTCTCGCCGTGGTTGGAAACGGAGGAGCGCAGCAGGTGTATGCCCATCGCATAGGGATCTCCCTTGCCTGTCAGAACCTTGAGGAATTGCACAACATTCATCGTGACAGCCTGGTGGCTCTCTTCCAACTCGACCATCGCGTCGGCTGGCAGTCGCGTGAGCGGATAGGAGAGACTCAAAAGCTTGCCAGGGGTGGTGCCGTGCGCCACCAGGATGTAAGAGCGCAGCCGCGCGTCGGGGTTGCGGATCATCTCATCGAGCAGGTCAGACAGCCCACGCCTTGCGTACGCTTCTCCGACGATAATCACGCGGCGGTCGCGCAAAAAGAATCTCCTTGACATTCTATGTTGAATGGTGGTGATCGCTGACGCCGCCGTGGGGCCCGTACCTTCTTCCAGGACAAACGATTTCTGGTTTCCAGAGGGGCTGGGTCCGCCTGTCACTCCTCCTGCCAGTTGGCTCGGGCGCGCGACCTGCACATACGCCTTGACGTCTGATTTTGGATCGGCAGGGTTTTCGAGTTCGGCGCCGCTTGCGACGACGATGCCGAGTTCGTTAATCTCGGTGGCGTCCCAGCACCCTGTACAAAAGAGAGAGAGAATGATGACGCTTGCGTATCCCAGACGGTGGATGCGATTCGCCATATCACTCAGACCCTTCTTTTTGTTTCTTGAAACCGGGAATGCGATGGGTGGGTGTGGTTGATGTCGACTGCCTTGTGGGATTCGCCTTGTTTGATTGGGATGGACGTTGACGCATCGCCCACCAGGGCGCCCGAAACAGCGTGTCTTTTAGATTCTGGACAGACAAGGGGGTAATGGGCGACGTGTAGGGCATACCGAAGGAGCGCAGGCTGCAGACGTGCAGCACGATGCAGATCGTAGAAAAAAGAATGCCAAAAATGCCAAAGAGCCCTGCGAGCACGATGATCGGAAAGCGCAGCATGCGCAGTGCGATCGCGAAGTTGAAGCGTGGAACGGTGAACGACGCGATCCCGGTGATAGAGACGACAATGACCATAGGCGCCGAGACGATCCCTGCCTGAACGGCCGCCTGGCCGATGACAAGCGCGCCGACGATGCTGATCGCAGAACCGATCGCTTTTGGCATGCGGACGCCCGCCTCGCGAATCGCTTCAAATGAGAATTCCATGATCAGCGCCTCGACGACAGCCGGGTAAGGCGTGTTTTCGCGCGCGGCTGCGACCGAGAGCAAAAGAGAGAATGGCAGAAACTCTTGGTGAAAAGTTGTGAGTGCGACGTACAGCGCGGGTAAAAAAAGCGCGATGAGTGCGAAGGTGTAGCGCAGCCAGCGAATCATGGTAGAGATCAGGTAGCGCTCGTAGTAGTCTTCGGGGGATGCGAGCGCTCCCCACAGAGTAATCGGTGCGATCAGTGCAAAGGGTGTGCCGTCGATCAAGAGGGCAAAGCGGCCTTCGAGCAGGAATGCCGTGACAATGTCGGGTTTTTCCGTGTTTTGAATCTGCGGAAACGGCGACCACGGCGTGTCCTCGATCAGTTCCTCGATGTAGCCAGACTCAAGGACACTGTCGATCTCAATGCGCTCGAGTCTTTGTTTGACCTCCTTTATCACGCTGTCCTCAATCAGCCCCTGAATGTAGCAAAGCACCACTTGGGTCTGCGTCAATCGGCCGATCTGCATGCTTTCCATCTTGAGCTCTGGCGTGTGAATGCGCCGCCGGATCAGCGCGGTGGCTGTTCGCACATTCTCGGTAAACCCTTCACGCGGCCCGCGAATGACTGCCTCTGTCTCAGGTTCCGTAACGGTGCGCTGTGGCCACTTGCTGATACTGAGCGCGAGCGCCTTTTCCTCGCCGTCGACAAACAGCAGGACCTGCCAGCGCAGAATGAGCGTGACGGTGCGCGACAGTGTTTCAATCGGTTCGATGTTTGCGATAGGCAGAATGTACTTCTCGACAGAGGAGAGTGTCGCGTCGCGACCGTAGGCAGACGCCCCTTGCGCAGTGGTGAGAGGTTTTAAAATGTTTGCCTCAAGTTCTTTTGAATCGACGAGACCATCGACGTAGACGAGTAGCGCCTTTCGCACGCCGAGAAGGGCAAAGGGACGAAAGATGACGTCAGAGCACTTCTCGAATTGTTTGCGCAATAGCTCTTCGTTATGTTCAATGTCTTTGCAAACGGGTCGTTCGCGGTATTCTTCGGAGTGTAAAAAGCCTTCTGAAGCGTGTGGACGGGTGTCTCCTTTTGAAGATGAGGCGCTCCTCGCACTGGATTGGCCGGAAGCTCCTTTACCCACACGCACACCTCCTTTGGGATACAAAGGAAGTATGCATAGGAACGCAGGGATCTATACAAGGGAGGAACCTTAAAGCGGTGTGAGGAATTCTGGCGGCGGCTCTTTGGCGCGGTCTTTGCGCGCCAAAAGCGTAACGGTAATCAGAATGCAAGAAGCGCCAAGAAGTGAGGGTAGACCCATGCGAACGTGAAGGATGGTTACTGCGATGACGGCGGCAGAAAGTGGTTCTCCGCAGGCGAGCAGGCTCGCGACGGATGCGGAGATGTGGTTCAGACTTGCGATGTACATATAGAATGCGATCAGTGTCCCAAATAGGACGACGAAACTGACGAGCATAAAGAGTTGTGGCGTCGTGTGAACCGGTGAGCGAAACGGGTTTTCGCCAAGACCAAGGCCGAGGCCGCCAAGGAGCATCCCCCAGCCGATCAGGATGGCAGGATCGTAACGCTTGAGCAGAATCTGCGGATACAGGGTGTAGAAGGCGACTGTGAGCGCGGACAGGAGCCCCCACACGACAGCGGGCGGCGCGACCTCAAAATGGCGAGTGTTCCCGTTTGTGACGAGCAAAAAGATGCCAAACAGCGCGAAGACAATCGCCGCGAGTTCGCGCGCGCGGGGGAGTCGCCGGTTGCGCAGGGCGAGGTAGATGGTGATAAAAATGGGGCCGACGTATTGCAGGAGTGTGGATGTCGCCGCGTTTCCGTACTGAATGGAGGCGAAATAGGTATACTGAACGCCGAGCAGTCCAAAAAAACTGAGCAGAATGAGCCGAATCACATCCTGCTTATTTCTCCAGACGGAAAAGACGGACGCAATGCCGAACCGGGAGAGTGCGAGCAAGAGCAAAAGCAATCCGGAAACACTCATGCGTACGGTGACAAGCCAATACGGACTTACGTGATCCTGCTGGAACAAGACTTGCGCGGCAGTTCCAGACACGCCCCAGAAAACGGTGGCGAAAAGAACCATCGCCACGCCTTTATAGTGATTCAGTGTAAACACCCACAATCGAAACCGCACCATACAGTGATGGCGTGACCTATAGAATGGCAATCCTTTATGTTTAGGTATATTCGCGACGCCTGCGCTTATCTCCTCTTGAAAGTGGAAGATACCGCGCATGCTGTATGATCGCACTTTGACAGACGGTTAGCGCTTTGAGATGGATGCTACATGACGGTTTTTCCAAAGAGTGATTCGAGAAGTTCGACCGCCATCTGTGCTGTGCGGTTTCCGTCATCAAGAATGGGATTGACCTCAACGACATCGACAGAGACGAGCGCGCCGGATGCGGCCAGCATCTCCATGGCGAGATGGCCTTCGCGGTAGGTGACACCGCCGTTTACAGGCGTTCCAACACCTGGTGCAAACATCGGATCGAGCGCGTCAAGGTCAAGACTCAGATGGACACCGTCTGTTCCATCGGTTGCAATCTGTATGGCTTCGGTCATGACTTCTGCCATACCGCGACGGTCGATCTCTGCCATCGTGTAGCAGCGAATGCCTGCCTCGCGAATCAGTTTCCCTTCCTCCGGGTCAATCGAGCGTATGCCGACGAGGACGACGTTTTTTGCGTCGACCTTCGGTGCGACTGCGCAAAGCGTAACGAGCGAAGGATCACCGTATCCAAGACTGATTGCGAGGGGCATGCCATGGATGTTGCCAGACGGCGTGGTATCAGCTGTATTCATGTCTCCGTGCGCGTCAAACCAGATAACTCCGTAGTTTTGGCTCGTTTGCGCCATGCCGGCGAGACTGCCGATGGCGATGCTGTGGTCGCCGCCAAGAATGATTGGGAGGTGCCCATCTTCTGTGACGCGGCGAACGATCGCGCTCAAATTCTCGGCTACTTCTTTGACCTCTTGGAGATAGCGCAGTTTTGTATTGTGGTTTAACCCCTTCATCTCAGGGGTTGGCACGTTGATATTGCCAAGGTCCCGAACGGTGTACCCAAGCCGTTCAAGGGCGGTGGAGAGCCCCGCGTAGCGGATGGCGCTTGGTCCCATGTCAACGCCGCGCCGTCCTTGACCGAGATCTGACGGGACGCCGATGATGCGCAATTCTCTCATGATGAAGACATCTCCTTAATGATGCGAGATAGACGAGCGGGCGTCAGGAGGATTGGAATACAGACTTGATCTGCGCGAATGCCCAGTCCAGTTCCTCTTTTGTGATCACGAGCGGTGGCGCAAAGCGGATCGTGTTTTCGTGCGTTTCTTTGCAGAGCAGTCCGCGTTCTTTGAGTGTCTCGCAGTACGGACGTGCTTTTTCAGTCAACTCGAGGCCGACAAACAGGCCGCGCCCTCGAACTTCCTTGATTACAGGGCTCTTTAAGGTCATCAGCTGTTCCAAAAAGTACGTTCCAAGCATCCGCGAGCGCTCCGCCAAATCCTCTTCTTCAATCACGCGCAGCGCGGCGACTGCAACGGCGCTGCCGAGCGGGTTTCCGCCAAATGTCGAGCCGTGCGAGCCTGGCTCAAAGACGCCGAGAACATCGCGGTCGGCAGCCACGGCTGAGACTGGGAAAACGCCGCCGCCAAGCGCCTTTCCGATAATGTAAAGATCAGGAACGACATCCTCCCAGTCGCACGCGAACATTTTGCCTGTACGTCCGAGTCCTGTCTGAATCTCATCGGCGGCAAAGAGGACATTGTTTTTCTTGCAGAGATCATAGGCCGCTTTCAGGTAGCCTGCAGGTGGAATGACGATCCCCGCTTCGCCTTGGATCGGCTCGACGAGAAATGCCGCCGTGTTCGGCGTGATTGCGGTGCGCAGTGCGTCGAGATCCCCATAGGGAACGATGCGAAATCCTGGCGTGAGCGGGCCAAACCCGCGCTGATACGCCTCGTCCGAACTAAATGAGATGATCGTCGTCGTGCGGCCGTGGAAGTTGCCGGAAGCGACGATGATCTCCGCCTGCTGATCGGGGATCTTTTTGACATCGTACGCCCATCGACGGATTGCTTTGACAGCCGTTTCTACCGCTTCTGCACCCGTGTTCATCGGCAGGATCATGTTTTTCTGGGTGATCCTCGCGAGTTGTTCGTAGAGGAGTCCCAACTGGTCATTGTAAAACGCGCGGGAAGTCAGCGTGATTTTGTCTGCCTGATCTTTGAGCGCCTGAATGATCTTTGGGTGTCTGTGACCTTGATTGAGCGCGGAGTATGCGCTCAACATATCCATGTAGCGGTTGCCGTCTGGATCTTCCACCCAAACGCCTTCACCCTTCGCGAGGACAATGGGAAGCGGGTGGTAGTTGGTCGCGCCAAACGCTTTTTCGAGTTCCATCGCTTCACGATTGGTTTCATCGAGTTTTGTCGGCATACACATACCTCCATTTGTGGGGGATGATTCAGCATCCCCCACGGGTCTCAGGGGGTGTTCGGTGCCCCCGTTGAGCGTATTTTAAAGCACTTCCGAGCTTAGTTTCGGCTGTGTAAAGAGCATCAAATAGTCTGGGCCACCCGCTTTTGAGTCGGTGCCAGACATGTTGAATCCGCCGAAAGGGTGAACGCCGACGAGTGCTCCCGTTGATTTGCGGTTAAAATACAGGTTGCCCACATGAAACGTCGCGCGCGCTTCTTCGATGTGATCGCGGTTGCGCGTAAAGACCGATCCAGTCAGGCCAAACTCTGTCTGATTGGCAAACGCGATCGCTTCGGTGAAGCTGCTCGCCTTTGTGAATGCGAGAAAGGGTCCGAACACCTCTTCGCGCGAAATTCTCGCATCCGCCGCCACATCTGCAAAGATCGTGGGGTTCACGAAGTAGCCAGGTGTCGCGGTTTGTGTGCCGCCACACACGAGCCGTCCTTCCGTTTTGCCCAATTCAATGTAGCTTTGAATCTTGTCGTATGCTTTTTGGTCGATCACGGGACCGACGATCGATGCAGGATCGCTCGGATCGCCGACGCTCAGGTTTTTTGTCCGCAGAACGACGCGGGCCAGAACATCTTCGTAGACCGCCTCGTGTACGATGGCGCGCGAACACGCAGAGCATTTTTGTCCGCTGAAGTTAAACGCAGAGGCAACAATTGCCTGCGCCGCCGCGTCAAGATCGGCGTCTTCATCGACGATGATCGAGTCTTTTCCGCCCATCTCGGCTATGACGCGCTTCAGCCAGATCTGCCCATCGTGCACTTTTGACGCGCGCTCATAAATGCGCATGCCGATACGCTGCGATCCTGTGAACGAGACGAAACGGGTCATCTTGTGATCGACCAGATAGTCACCGATCACAAGCGCATCGCCCGGGACGAAATTCACAACACCGTCAGGAAGCCCTGCCTCTTTGAGCACCTCAAGAAACTTGTAAGCAATGACGGGTGTCTGACTGGCAGGCTTTAAGAGCACGGTGTTCCCGGAGACGATCGAAGCGGCAGTCATTCCGGCCATGATGGCGAGTGGAAAATTCCAGGGTGGAATCACGACGCCGACGCCGAGTGGGATGTAGTGCAACTGGTTGTCTTCGCCAGGGTACGGAACCAATGTCTCTTTCCCCCGGTCTGCGAGGGTAAGGATCTGCCGCCCGTAGTATTCGAGAAAATCGATGCACTCTGCGGTGTCTGCATCCGCTTCGGGACGCGTCTTGCCAGCTTCAAGCAGGAGCCACGAGGAGAACTCGTGCTTGCGGCGCCGGATGATCGCGGCTGCTTTAAAAAGGTAGCCGGCGCGCTGTTCCGGGCTTTTGCGCGACCAGGTTTTAAACGTCTCTGCCGCGTTTTCAAACGCCGCATCGACATGTGCGCGGGTGGCCTGGGAGACTCGCCCGATCACTTGCGAGAGATTCGCCGGGTTCTGTGATACGCAATGTTCATCGGTAAAAATCTCGCGGCCGCCGATGACCAGCGGATAGGTGCGGTCGAGTTGGTTGATGGCGCCTTGCAGTGCGTGATTAAACTGGGTGAGGATGCTTTCATCCGCAAAGTTTGCAAACGGTTCTGGCGCATACGGTTTCATGAAAATGGCCTCCTTAAAAATGAAAAGATGTTGTGCGCATGTCCTTGAGAACAATTTATAAAGGTTCCTTCATCCTCTATTGTGCAAAATCTATTTGCATAAAACAACTGCCGATCTTTGTTGCATGTGCAAAATTGCTTTGCATATCGAGAATCATTCGCGTACGATCAAAGCGCGACAGCGCAGTGTGCTCACAACTGCGCCACACGCATTATCCACAGAAGGACGGAGGTGAGTCGAATCGCTATGCATCAGGCGGATTTACTGACAATGTACGCTTTTTTACTCGATCAAGTCGAAGAAGGCATTCACGTTGTGGATACGGCGGGGAACACGGTGATCTACAACCGCAAGATGGCGGAGATGGAGTTTATGGAGCCGGAGGATGTCCTGGGGAAATCGGTGCTCGATGTTTTTACCTTTCCTGAAAAAGGGTACAGCACGCTCTTGCGCGCGCTGCGAACGGGTGAGGTGAAACCGAACGTCAAGCAGACTTTTTTTAATCTGCGCGGTGAGGCCATCACGACGGTCAACAGCACGATGCCTATATTAAAGGATGGAAAAATGATCGGGGCGCTTGAAATCGCGCGCGAGATTACGAAACTTGAGCAGATGCAGCAAACGATTCTGCGCAGGAGCGAGACGCGCTACACATTTTCCAGCCTGGTTGGGGACAGCGCGGCGATTGTCGAGGTGACGGAGGATGCAAAGCGAGCGGCGCGCACGCACTCCTCGATTTTGATCGTCGGGGAGACGGGGACAGGCAAGGAACTTTTTGCGCAGAGCATTCACCACGCGAGCCCGCGCTCGGCGGGGCCTTTTGTCTCGCAGAATTGTGCGGCACTCCCGGAATCGCTGATCGAGGGAATGCTTTTTGGGACGACGCAGGGGGCATTTGCGGGCGCGCTTGATCGAGCAGGACTTTTGGAACAGGCAGACGGCGGGACAATTCTCCTTGATGAGCTCAATGCGTTGGGGCTCTCCCTCCAGGCGAAGTTGTTGCGGGCGATCCAGGAGAAGACGATTCGTCGTCTCGGCGATGCGGAGGATCGCCAAATTGATGTGCGGATTCTTGCGACCATCAGCGAAGATCCGCTTGATGCGATTACGGCGGGGCATTTGCGCAAGGATCTCTATTATCGCTTGAGTGTGGTGACGCTGTTTTTGCCGCCGCTGCGGGAGCGTACGGGGGATATCCCGCAATTGACATCGTATTTTATCAAAAAATATAACGAACTCTTTGGCATGAATGTGCCAGGCGTTTCTGCAGAGGTCATGTCATTTTTTTTGTCCTATTCCTGGCCCGGCAATGTACGCGAATTGGAGCACACCATTGAAGGAGCGCTCAATCTGGTCGCAGACGGGCGCGAAATCGATCTGTCCCATCTGCCTTTTCATATGCGGCGAAGGCGAAGTGGTGTGGATTATGAGCGGGGATATGATGAGGGATTCGGGTCGGGCGCTGTGATGGATGATGATGTCGCTGGCGACTTGCATCGACAACTGGCAGATTATGAGCGTCTTTATGTGCAGCGCGCGCTTGCAAGACACGGGGGAAACATCTCGGCGGCGGCGCGGGAACTCGGTGTGAGCCGACAGAGTTTACAGTATCGATTGCGCAAGTGGGCAGAGCCGTAAAGGTGTGTCATGGTGTGGCTAACGTGGGGTTCTCGTCTTTTTCGCGAGAGTCCCGCTTTTTTATGTGGAAATTTCAAGGGGATACATCCGCGAATCGATACAAAAACCCCTTGATATACAGGCTTTTTTGCACCATTTGGTGACAGTTTTTTCATCGATTGTTCCCTGTTTTAAGAATCCACACAAGCCATATCAAACAAATTTCGCTATACTATGGTTCGGTAGATTTTTGCGAAGCTGCGTCTGCACGGTTTTAGACGCCTGTTTCTTCGTCTCGTTTAGCCAACCATTCTTCCTCAAAACGTGGTTGTCTTCATCACTTTGGGAGGATACTTTTATGAAAAAACACTCAGAACGGCGTAGTTGGCTCATTGCCCGAAGGAGAATCGCGGGAATCTACACATTTATCGTTTTGGGCAGCGCGCTGCTCATTTTGCGGCTTGGGTATCTGCAAATTGCGATGGCAAGCCAATTCACTTCAGATGTCAAGTCGCAGAATTTCGACGCGATTACCATTCCCGCGCCGCGCGGACAGATCCTTGATCGTCAAGGCGCCGTGCTCGCCACGAACCAGCCAGTCTTTCGCATTATCTACATTCGCTACCCAAACGACAATGCGAAGATCGCGAGTGTCGCAAAGCGGCTGGCTTATCCCCTTGGTCAGTCGGAAGCCGCGCTGATCAAAGAGATGACCCAAGCAAACGCCTGGAACGCTTATGCCACGCTTGTCCGTCAAGCGACACCGCTTGAAATCTCATACGTGGAAGAGCACAAACAGTCTCTACCCGGAATCGAGATCATCCAAACGCCTGAACGCGCTTATCCCATGGGGAGCTTTGCCGCACATGTGATTGGATACACTGGGGCCATTCCTGCGAACCAAGCGCAGGCATATCAGGCACAGGGTTACACTCCATCCGCGCAAGTGGGCTTATCCGGTCTTGAGCAGCAATACGAGTCAGTGCTTCGCGGACAAGACGGCGTCAAGCGAATTCCAGTCAATCCGGCAGGCGTGCCACTTCCTGGAGGCACCATCTCTCAGGCTCCAAAAACGGGAGACAATCTCGTTTTGAATTTAGACGGACCGCTTGAAAAAGTGGCTGAACAGGCCCTGGTGAGCCGTATTGCCTATCTGCGCGGGCTTGGTGAAAAGAATGTGCACTCTGGCGCGATTGTCGTGATGAATGTGCATACAGGCGCTGTCCTGGCAATGGCAAGCTATCCTACCTACAATCCAAACTGGTGGATCGGAGGCATTTCATCCGCGCACTATCAGTCCTACTTAAATGGCAATGCTGGGTTTAACCGCGCGATCAGCGGTCTGTATATGCCCGGGTCTACGCAAAAAATGCTCACGGCGCTTGTCGCCTTGCAGAACCACTCGATTTCACCCAATCTGATCGTCAATGACACAGGTGGACTGCAGATTGGGACGTATTATATGCGCAGTTGGAATCAGGCCGGATTTGGTCCGATCGGCCTTGACGAAGCGCTCGAAGTCTCCGATGACACCTACTTTTATCAGGTGGGGCTTGACATGGGGCACTACAATGTAAACAACCCGCCTGCAAACATTAATGCTTGGCTTAACGGGCCGCGCGTGGCGGCGCTTCGCTCGATTGACACCATGGGCAAGCAGTTTGGATTGACGAGTCCAACGGGCGTTGATCTTCCGGGTGAAGCAACAGGCTATGTCACTTATGCGAATCCGCCGACACTCTACGATCTGCCTGCCGCAGCCATTGGCCAGGAGGAGTCGTATTCGCCGATTGGGCTTGCGACATACATCGCCGCGATTGCAAATGGTGGGTATCGTCTACAGCCTGAAATTGTCCATGAAATCACATCACCGACAGGCCGCGTCCTGAAAGTGATCAAACCGCATGTGATTGATAAGGTCAAGGTGAATCCGGCGTATCTAAAGATCATTCAAAAGGGACTGGAAATGGCTACGCATGGGACGCTTGGGACTGCGACGTACTTTTTTGGCTCAGATCCTGTCAATGTAGCGGGTAAGACGGGGACTGCGGAAAGCGGGATACCAGGGCGCAACAACTCAGTCTTTGTCGGTTACGCACCTTACAACAATCCGCAGATTGCAATCGCCGCTGTGATTCCAAATGTCACAGGTGAGGGATTCCGTGCCGCGGCACCGATGTCACAACAGGTCATCGACGCGTATTTCAAGCAGATGGCGAAGAAATAAAGGGTGGGATTTGTGGGGTGGCGATGACACTCACTGCTTCGTGAGTATCATCGGCCCTTCACTTGTGATCGCAATCGTGTGCTCGAACTGCGCGGAGAGCGAGCCGTCGACCGTGCGTACGGTCCAGCCATCGGCATCGACTTTTGCTTTGTACGTTCCCGCATTGATCATCGGTTCGATCGTGATGACCATCCCTTCTTTCAAGCGCAGTCCTTTGCCAGGTTCGCCATAGTGCAGCACAGTGGGGGATTCGTGCATCTTCTGACCGATCCCGTGTCCTGTGTAGTCGCGAACGACCGCAAACCCTTGTGCTTCTGCGTAGGACTGAATTGCGTATCCGATGTCGCCGAGTCGGTTGCCGATCACCGCCTTCTCGATGCCAATGTAGAGAGCTTCCTTTGTAACCTGGATTAGGCGGTGAACTTCCGGTGTGACCGTGCCCACTTCGTAGGTCCACGCGGAGTCTGCCAACCATCCCTTGTGGTTTACAACCATATCAATCGTCACAAGATCTCCGTTTTTGAGGGGGCGGCGCGCCGGGAAGCCGTGGCAGATCACGTCATTGACCGACGCGCAAGTTGCAAATGGATAACCCATATACCCCTTTTGTTCTGCTGTGCACTCATGCTTTTCCAGGAAGTTTTCAACAAAACGATCAATCTCAAGCGTGGTGACGCCCGGTGCGATCCGCTTTGCCAGTTCTTTATGGCACGTCGCTAAAATTTTTCCAGCTTTCGCCATCTTTTCAATTTGACTCTGCGTTTTTAAAATAACCATGCGTAAATAAAGACTCCTTCCAATCTAAATTATACATGAAGTGTCGGCTTGCCGCTTGCACCTTGTGTACATCACGCCATGCACAAAGGATGGGTTGGATCAATTGCCGCGACTGCGCACGCTTTCCATCCTTTTTCTAGCTGTCTTTTTCCAATATACGTGCGGAAATGCGATCAATCCTATCTTGGCGCCGCTCGCCGCCCGAACGGGCATGAGTGTCGTACAGACGGGCCTCTTTTTCACACTTTCCTCACTCGTCTGGCTGATTGCCAGTCCGTTTTGGGGCAGGCAGAGTGAGCGACGTGGACGCGTTAATGTGATGGTCATCGGTTTGGTCAGTTGCTTTATACTCTACGCACTCTTTGGAATCGTCGCCGATTGGGGGCTAACGCGGCACCCTTCTCCGCTGTTTCTTTTTTCGCTGCTTTTGCTGATCCGCATCGCGTCCGGTTTTTTCTTTTCTACTGTTCCTGTTGCCGCACAGGCGTACATCGCAGATACAACGTGTGGAATGGAGCGTACGAGGTCTATTTCTTTAGTGTGGATGGCAAGCGGATTGGGTTCGATCGCAGAGTGTGGCGCATGCTTGCCACAGTGAGTGCGCTTCAAGCATCTGTTATGGCGATTCAAGTGACGAGTGGTTTTCTGATTCAGCGTGAATTCCATGTTTCAACCACACAGGCAGCACAACGTATCGGATTGTTGTTCACGCTCACAGGCAGTGTGTCTGTCGCAACACAATGGATTTTTGCGAGAAGACTCAGGTTTTCATCCATCTGGCTCTTGCGCGTTGGGAGACCTTTCTTTCTGCTATGTGCCGTCTTTCTTCTCTTTCACACTCGTTTTGCGGCACTGCTTGCAGCGTTCGTCGCTCTCGGTGTCGGGATCGGCTTCGTGCTGCCAGGCGCTACGTCGGCTGCTTCGCTTGCGGTGCGTGCGGATGAACAGGGGGCTGTGGCGGGACGAATCAGTGCTGCGCAAGGTCTCGGAACTGCGCTCGGTCCACTTGTTGGCACAATCCTGTATGAACAAAATGCCGCGTTTCCCGCTATTTTTGTGGGGGTGTTGTTCAGTGGCTTGATGTTGATCTGGCTTTGACATCCCACCCTGGAACCCTGCGCGACGTGAATGTTCCATACGGGTTGTGGTACCCATGTGATCGGCGGAAGTGTGCAAGAGTCTGCTGCCTGACACTGTGTTTTGTGCAATTTGGTCAGCCTGTTGTGCGGATACGGTCGTCTGAGCCATGGCGGGAATCGTCAAGGCGCTGGTTGCGACAACAGTCGTCATTCTCGCGCTCCATACGAGCTTCACCCCCGCGCTCCACGCTGATCGAAAGGTCTCGTGTGCTTCTCCCTTACATCGTTTAGATCAGCGTGGCGACTTAGAATGAGGCGACACTGCGGCCGCCATTCGTTTTTTAAAATAACTCCGTTAGAATATTCTAATCCCTGCGTGGGGCTGGACGTCCAAGCAAAAAACCTTGGCCATACTCAATTGAAGATTCGTGAAGACAGGCCAATTCTTCTTGCGTTTCAATTCCTTCTGCAATCACAATACCGCCAAAGCGATCGCTGATTTGTTTGATCGCTTTGACGATTTCTTGTTTTAATGGATCAAGGTGAATGCCACGGATGAGTTCCATATCAATTTTTACGTAATCAGGCTTTACTTGCATCAGCGTGACAAGCCCGGAGTGGCCTGCGCCTACATCATCAATCGCGATCTGGAATCCTTGTGAGCGATAGTGCGATACGAGTTGCAGAAACGAGCTGTACTCTGCAATGGCGTGGTGTTCCGTGATCTCAAACACGATCTGATCAGGCCGCAGACGCGTATATCTTAGTTCGCGCAGCGTCTCCCCGGCGCGAAATGACGAATCGGAGATAATCGTCGGCGAAATGTTGATGAAAACTTTCATGTGTTCATCAACATTTGCATTTTGGATGGCGAGATGGCGGATCATTCTGTCTAGGTGTAACATGGATCCCGTTTTTTCCGCGAGTGCGAGGAGTTTTAGAGGCGATTCGAGGCGTGACAAAGAGGGGCCTCTGACCAGGCATTCGTGTCCAATAGGTGCGCCAGAATGCAGATGAAGAATGGGCTGTTCAAATATCCGGATGGTCCCTTGTTCGAGAATTTGTAGCAACTCAGCGTGTTCCAGTGGATGAATGGGGGCTGATTGACGCTTAGCTGCGCGGTAAACGTTAAGCATCATCTGATAGAGTTCTTCTTGATACATTTTAAAAGATAGGACTGATTTCGAGTAGGCACCCGTCTTCGCTGAGTGGGTGTAAAACGTCAGGGCGTAACGCAGATGGCACTCGAGGCGATTTGGTTCGTGCAAAAGTTGATGAAGAATTTGTTCGCTTTTTTGGATTGCGGAATAGAAGAAGGATTCGAGGTTTTGGCGCTTCCCATCCCCGTACAGATAAACATACACCCCGTCATCCCACGCTTGATACACCATGCCGCGGCATTCGTGACGATCGTTTGCAAACACACTACAGAGCTGATCGATCCAGTTTTTCACAAATTCATCGGTCCACAGATGGCCGTGCCGCTGTTCAAAAGTAGAGAAATCAATGATATCCATGTAACCAATTGCGTCCGGACGGCCGTTTGCTTTGAACTGTGTGTGATCGAAGGCTTGACGAATCCCTAATCGCGTCAGATTTTTATCGACGGATGTACGGAAATTTAGCATGAAGAAAAAATCATCTCCAGTATGGATTGTGAGGCTGTGCTATAAAGGGGTGCAATCTAAGATATCCCTTATTTTACCGAACCGATAGACAAACAGCTTGAAGATTTTGTAAGGATCTTGTGAAGAGGCGCGGGATCGCTGGTACACAGACTTCACTAATCCTTTACGTAAGGATTACAAAGACGCAACGAAAACCACAAAATACTACACTACAATGAAAACAGTTCCACAAGAGTACACATAATTTGTGGGGGTTGGTCACGGCGGATCGCGTAAACCAGAATCGATTGATTGTTGTATTGATTGATGGCTTGTCCAATGAAGTCGCACAGCGCCATCTTGGCTACATGGAGGGGCTTGTCGAAGAGGGCATCGCACTTCGCGCGCGTGTAAAGAGTATCTTGCCAAGCTTATCTCGCCCCTGCTATGCGAGTATTTTTACAGGCACGCCACCGCAGGTTCACGGTGTGACCACGAATGAACCGGCAGCGCGCCTTGAGACGCCCAGTGTCTTTGATCTGCTGGCGGCAGTCTCGCGCACTTCCGCGGTCGCTGGATATCACTGGATGAGTGAGCTGTTTTCGCGTGGGCCGTACGATCTCGTGCGCGATGTGGAACAGAGTGACAATGAGTCAGGGATTACACACGGACGTTTCTATCATCAAGACGAATTTCCTGACGCGCAACTCTTCGGGCTCGCAGAACGCATGCGCCGCACAGAAAATCCTGATTTGCTGGTGATCCATCCCATGGGATGCGACCACGCAGGCCACAAACACGGTAGCGCTTCGCGCGAGTACGCTGGCCGTGCGGCGTTCATGGATGGCATTCTCGCAACCGTTCTCCCTGTTTGGATGCGCGAAGGTTACCAGATTATCGTCACTGCCGACCACGGCATGAATGCGTTTGGTTTTCACGGTGGACCGGACGAAGCAGAGCGCATCACACCGTTTTATCTCATCAGTCAGCGCCTGCCGTCGCCTGTCGCGACGCAGGATACGATCGAGCAGACGGAGCTTTCCGCACTCTTTTGCGATCTTCTTGGAATCTCCCCGTCCGCGACGATGCGCCCGTTTTCGCCGTCGCGCAAAGCACAGTGGTTTGGTTTATAAATCGAAAACAAGGAGCGATCGAATTGAAAAAAACAACATCCACAATCATCGCGTTGTCTGCTACCGTCGCTGTGATTCTCACTGCGACAGCCGCTTTCGCATCAAGTCACAAGGCGCAAAGCCATCGCGCGCCTGCCGCCTCACTCACGAACTGGAATAACGGTATCGTGGCCAAAGCAAAGGCAGAAGGTCTTGTACACGGGTTTGGCATGCCAGCGAACTGGGCAAACCTCGGAAACATGTGGTCCTCTTTTACAAAAACGTATGGCATTCAAACACAATATGTCGCAGAAGGCAATATGAGTTCAGCAGAAGAGCTTCAGGCATTCCAAAAAGAAAAGAACCATCCGATCGGCGACGTGGGGGACATTGGGATCTCGTTTGGACCGACCGCCGTCAAAATGGGTGTCGTCGCGCCGTTTAAGAATCAGTACTGGAACCAGATTCCGGCGAATCTGAAAGATCCGCACGGTAATTGGGCAGCCGCCTATTACGGTGTCATCTCGTTTGAAGTGAATAAAAAGATGGTCAAACAAATTCCGCACACGTGGAAGGATCTTTTAAAGCCTGAGTACAAAGGGCTGATCGGATTTGGCGACCCGCGCCAGGCGGCAGAACAGTTTGACGCGGTCATTGCGGCGTCGTACGCCTTTGGCGGCAACGCGAACAATGTCATGCCTGGCATCAAGTTTTTCAAAAAGCTCCACCAGATCGGCAACTGGACGGGTACGACGGGCAGCAGCGCCGCAATGAAAACAGGACAAGTCGGAATTCAGATCACGTGGAACTATCTCTCAGAAGCTGACGCCGCACAGTTTCAGGGACGCCCACCAATCGTGACGGTTGTGCCAAGCGACAGCACGGTGGCGGGACCTTATGTCGAGGTGATCAACAAATACGCGCCTCATCCGTATGCGGCGCGCCTCTTGAACAACTATCTGTTCTCAAACGCTGGGCAGATCTCGTACGCAGAAGGCGGTGCCTACCCTGTCCGCCTGAAATACCTCAAACTTCCAGCCAAAGTGCATTTGCCAGCGCTCAACATGGCGCATGTCCACTTTCTCTCGGGTACCTTTGCGAAGGCGACAGCCACGATCAATGCAGATTGGGCACCGATGGTACTTGGTCAATAAAACGGATGGCGAGTCCGTCGGCTCAATCTGAGCCGACGGCCCTATCTTTAGGAGGAGCAGAATGCGCAGGCGCGTGGGTTGGTTGATTTTCATCCCTGTGTTTCTTTTTGTAGCCATCTTCTCCGTCGGTCCCGCCCTTGGCATTCTCTTTACAAGTCTGTCGGGAAGCCACGGTGTGACGGTAGCGAACTATCGACAAACCATGACCGCACAGTATGGCAACGCGTTTGTGATGACATCCTCACTTTCGTTGTACAGCAGCTTGATTGCCACTGTTTTTGGCTTCATGGTGGCGTGGAGTCTCGCACGTGTAAAGTCGCAGACCGTGCAGCGTCTGCTGATGGCCGTTTCGAGCACGATGGCAAACTTTGCGGGACTGCCGCTTGCCGTCGCGTTTATGGCGACACTCGGCACCTCGGGCATTCTCACACTGCTTGTCAATCAACTCTTTTCGGTCAATCTTGCCAATCTCGGTTGGAATCTCGCCTCATTTTCTGGTTTGCTCGTCGCATACCTCTCCTTTTTGACGCCGCTTTCCGTCATACTTTTGCTTCCCGCCGTATCTTCTCTCAAAAAGGAGTGGGAAGAGGCAGTGTATACGCTTGGCGCACCGATTGGGACCTACATTCGCCGCGTCGCACTCCCGATGCTTTTCCCGAGTCTTGTCAGCACGTTCGCGCTTCTCTTTGCGAACGCGTTTTCAACCTACGTCACGGCGTATGAACTGGCTGGCGGCAGTGTCAATCTCGTTCCGATCCTGATTGGCTACATGGTCAACGGCAATGTCAGCATGAACCTCGGTCTCGGTGACGCGCTCTCCATGGAAGAGATGATCGTTTTGAGCCTTGCGGTGCTTCTCTATCTGATCGCGCAACGCTTCTCACACCTTCACGCTAAAGGAGGTCGCGCACAACGTGCTGCATAAGCTTTTGACGCGCGCGATTCTCGCCGTCTTTCTCATTGGCATGGTCATTCCTGTGCTTGGCCTCTTGATCTTTAGCATTGACAATCAAGGACTTTTCACATTGCAAAACTATTCTGCGCTGTTTTCCGATCCGTCGTTTCAACAAGCGCTCGTCAACTCCATCGGGATATCGCTGACAAGCGTGGCGCTCGCCATTGTGCTTTTCACACCCCCGCTATGGTATGGCTATCTGTTTAACCCGCGCATGATGCGTGTGATGGAAGGGCTCAGTTTCATCACGTTCGTGCTGCCCGCTGTCGTGTTGGGGCTCGCTTATGTCCAGTTTTTTAGCAATCCTCCGTTTGCGCTCGCGGGAACCCCCACGCTGCTCCCATTCGCGTTTGCCTTGTTTGGCATGCCGTATTACATCCAGGCGGTGCTAAATCGCCTTCGGCATACCGATGTCCGCATTTACCACGAAGCGGTGCAGAGCCTGGGCGGTTCTGCCTGGACATCGTTTTGGCGCATTCAATTTCAGGCGATGGCTCCGGGCATTCTGATCGGCTCCATCCTCGTTTTCAGTATCGGCATGGGCGAGTTCACGATCACGCAGTTGACGACGGGCGGGTCTTTCATGACATTGCCCATCTACTTGCAGGTTGGCTTTCAGAACAACCCGCTGACAGGTGCGGCGATGGCGGTTATCGGTATGGGAATCGCCATCGGCGGCGTTTTCGTTACTCTTTTTGCACTTTCGAGACGGAACAGGGGGGTGCGCGATGCTGCGCATTGAATCACTGCAAAAGAAATTCGGAGCGGTGCAAGCGGTGACGGATGTGTCCATGCATGTGGACGAAGGGGAGTTTGTGACGCTGCTTGGGCCGAGCGGATCTGGTAAGACCACCGTATTGCGCATGGTCGCAGGACTCGAACAACCGACTTCCGGGACGATTCTGATTGATGGTGTGAATGTGACGCAATTGCCTGCGCAAAAGCGTAACATTGGCATGGTGTTTCAATCCTACGCGTTGTTTCCCAATCTGAGTGTTTTTGAAAACATCGCATTTCCGCTGCGTATCCGCAAATGGAAAGCGGACGCGATCAAGGCGCGCGTCGAGGAGCTGCTTGAACTGGTGCGCTTGACACACCGTCGAAACTACGCGCCAGACCAACTCAGCGGCGGTGAGCGGCAACGCGTTGCACTCGCGCGCGCACTGTCGTTTTATCCGCCGCTTCTTCTGCTTGATGAACCTTTGTCTGCACTCGATGCAAAAGTTCGGCAGAGTTTGCGCATCTTCCTAAAAGAAATCCAGCGGACGACCGGCGTTACGACACTGATGGTCACGCACGATCAAGAAGAGGCACTCGAACTGAGCGACCGCATCGTCGTCATGTCGCAAGGCCGTGTGGAACAGGCAGGTGCGCCCATCGATGTATACTATCGTCCGCAGGGAGAGTTCACGGCGACGTTTATCGGAGCCATCAACACACTAAAGGTCTCTGTGCTCGCCGTTGGGGAGCGCGCAGCGCACGGGCAACATGTGTTGCTCTCCTGGAATGGGCATGTCTTTTCCTGGCTGCTCTCTGATCAAGAGATCGTCCAGCAAGAGACCCTTACGCTTCGCGTACGCCCAGAATCCCTTACGGTCGATGAGACGTTTGAGGAGGGGGCGGCGCGCGCAGAGGTGCTTTCAGTCTCTTTTATGGGCGCGGTCACGCGAATGAGTGTGCGTGTGGGGCAAGATGTGGTCCTTATCGACGCGCTGTCTTCGCGTGCGCCGTCTGTCGTCACAGGGCAGGGTGTAGGTGTTCGCTTTGTCGACCAACGGATCGAAAAACAGGTTGGAGAGCGTCTCCTTGCGCTTTGATTCAGGGATAAATGGAAAAGAGAAATGAGTGTGCTTGATATGAAACACATTTACAAATGGGATGGGCACACCCATACTCACTATTGTAGACACGGCGCGGATGCATCGGTAAAGGAGTATGTCAAACGCGCGGTGGAACTCGGATTTGAGCGCTACTCGATTACGGAACACCCGCCATTGCCGGATGGTTATCTGCAAAACGCAGATGTGATGAGCCAATTAGCGATGCCGTTTTCCGAATTGGATCGCTATGTGGCGGATATGCAAGCGATCAAGCAGGCGTTTGCGGGCCAGATTGATGTGCGTGTGGGTCTTGAGATCGACTTTTTGCCGAATTTTGAAGGGTATACGCGCGCGCTGCTGGCGCGGGTCGAGCATACGCTCGACGAGGTCCTCGTGTCTGTCCATTTTTTGCCTGGACGCGATGGCATGCGATGTATCGATTTGTCTCCCGATGATTTTATGGAGGGGCTTGTCGCGCCATACGGGTCGGTTGCATCGGTCATTGACGCGTATTTTGACCATGTGGAAAAAGCGGTCGCTTTTGCGGCGACGCTCGCGCTGCCCGTACGCATCGGGCATCTTGCACTCATTGAAAAATTTCGCGACGCCCTTCCGGCGTTTGACGACGCTCTTGTGTGCGCCCGCTTAACGAGACTGCTCCCGCTGATCAAAGCGGCGGGTGTGGGGGTGGATTGCAATGTCGCGGGGTTTCGCAAGGCGACGTGCCGGCGGCCGTATGTCCCGGCGTGGTGGGTCACACGCGCACGTGATGAGGGGATCCCGCTCGTGTTTGGCTCGGATGCGCATGCGCCGGGCGATGTGGGCGCTGACTGGGATTGGTTTGAACAGGTGATGCAAGGGTGTGAGGTTTTTGTTAGCGATTGATCGCATGCGTGCAATTGCAGAGATTGTCCGCGTTAAGTCATCCGTTCGAGCGGTCGAGCTTGCGAGACAGTTTCAGGTGTCAGGGGAAACGATTCGTCGCGACTTGGAACTTTTGGAGCGTGAAGGGCTTGTGCGCCGCGTGTACGGCGGTGCGGTTGACGTCCATCAAGCGTCCGTCTCTCACTACAGAGAGCGCGTGGTTCATCGCATCGATGAGAAAGAAGCGATTGGCAGGCTCGCATCGACATTCGTGGAAGATGGCGACACGCTGCTTTTGGATGTGGGGACGACGATCAACCTGTTTAGCCAATTTTTGCTAGAAAAGCGGAATCTGACGGTGATTACGCCGTCGCTGCAAGTGGCGACGAAACTGCGCGCGGGAAATGTCGGGCGCGTGCTTGTCACAGGCGGTGAACTGCAGGCGGATGAAGCTTATTTGACGGGGATGCTCGCGGAATCTGCGGTGCAAAAATATTACGTGGATCGCGCGTTCATTTCGGTTGGCGGAATTTCTCCAGAGGTTGGACTCACAGATTTTGATGAACATGAGGTGCGCCTGCGTCAGGTCATGATGCAGCGGGCGAAGCAGGTGATCGTGCTTGCGGATTCGAGCAAACTCGGGGTTCGCGCCTTCACCGTCATCGGGATGCTCGACGAGATGGACATCCTCGTCACGGATGATGAGATCACGCCGGAAATGCGCAGGCATATCGAGGAGCAAGGGGTTGAGATTCGCATCGCAGAACGCTCTTCACGTGATAGGATGAGGTGAGGAGGGGATGCGGATGGCGATTCATGTGAGCCGCCAAGGCACCGTGGCGCACGTGGTGCTAGCGCGGCCAGAGGCGCGCAACGCGATGAGTGTCGAGATGGTGCGGAAGCTTTGCGATGTGGCGGGTGAACTGGCGCGGGATGAAAAATTGCGGACTGTGCTCATTTCAGGGGAAGGCGCCGGGTTTTGTGCGGGGGCGGATCTGAAAGAGCGGGCGACGATGGACGATACAGATGTAAGGCGTCACGTCACGCTCATCCGGCAGGCGATTCGCGCGATCGAACAGTTGCCGATGCCGACCATCGCGCTGCTCCACGGTTTCGCTTTTGGCGGCGGACTCGAATTGGCGCTCGCCTGCGATTTGCGGTACGCCGCGCGCGAGACGAAAATGGGGCTCACGGAGACTGCGCTCGCGATTCTTCCGGGGGCGGGGGGAACGCAGCGGCTCGCGCGCCTGATCGGCCCGATGCACGCGAAGCGGTTGGTTTTCAGCGCGGCGCGGCTCGACGCAAAAGAGGCGATGCAGATCGGTCTTTTGACGGATGTGGCAGATACAAAAGATGAGATGTTTGCCTGCGCGCTGGAGTTGGCCAGGCAAATTGGCGAGAATGGGCCGCTTGCCGTGCGCCAGGCGAAATGGGCGATTGATCAGGGGCTCTCGGTTGATTTGGCGACAGGGCTTGAACTAGAGTGGGCGGCGTATCAATCGCTGATTTCGACAAGCGATCGCCTGGAAGCCCTGCGCGCTTTTCGGGAGAAGCGAAAACCTCAGTTTGAAGGGCGATAGCACCTGCGGTCCGCCGCCTTGAACCACAGCCATTGCTTTACGTTTCGTGATACGTTTTCTCGAGCAACGTCAGATAGTCCTCACGCGTGATGGGGCGGACGTTGCTTTTTGTTGATCCGTTTTGAAACGCCAGATCGGCCAGGCGCCCAAAGTCCTCCACGCGCACGCCGGCGAGATCACGGAGTTTTGGGATGCCAAGTTCTGCGATCCACGCGCCAATGCCCTCAAGAAGCTTTGCGACGGCAAGCTGCTCCGAATCGATTGCGCTCGCAAAGTTCATGACGCGCGCGAGCCTTGCGTGAAGCGCTGGGTGGGTTTCAGCGTTAAAGTCCAGGACACTTGACAAAAACACGGCGTTTGCCACACCGTGGGGCGTATCGTAGAGACTGCTAAGAGCCTCGGCCAGGCAGTGGACGGCCGCGACATCCGTCGAGCCAAAAGAGAGCCCCGCCAGCAGACTGCCTTCAAGCATCGTTCTGCGCGCGTCCATGTCATCGCCACACGCGACAGCCCTTTTTAATGTCGGCACAATCAACTGCATCGCCTGTTCGCCAAAGGCGCGAGAAAGAGGTGTCGCTTGACGACAGGTTGCGCCTTCGATCGCATGCACGAGCGCGTCGACACCTGTCGCTGCCGTGACAGACGGCGGCACGCTGCGCGTCAGCTCTGGATCAAGGATTGCCAAGGTTGGGCGCAGTCGCTCATGTTTTAGGGTCATCTTGCGGTGTGTCGCCTGCTCTGTGATCACGGCAGAGCGCGTCACCTCAGAGCCGGTACCTGCAGTTGTCGGCAGGCAGATGATTGGGGCGACTTCGTCATAGTGACGCTCGCCGTCTGCGTACTCGCGCGGTACGCCGCTTGAGCGACTGAGCAGCGCGATGGTCTTTGCGGTATCCATGGCGCTTCCGCCACCGACGGCGATGACTGCGCTTGCGTTTTGTTCACGCATGAGAGCAGCTCCCCGCAGGCAGTCTTCATCGCGCGGATTAGGCAATACATCAGAATAGAGAGTGACATGATAGTGCGCCTTGCGCAGGGATTCTAAAAGTGGTTCTATCTTTCCGGTCTGCATCACACCTGGATCTGTGACGAGAAAAAAGGACTCACCAGGCTTAAACCGTACGGAAAGGTCGTCTGTGAGCGTTGAACTGCGTCCGTCGCCGAATTCGATCTGCGTCTTCATGCGATAGGAAAAGTTCATGGCTATTCCTCCGTCGATCCTTTAGAAAGGTTGAATGGTGAGACTACTTTATCACAGATTGCGGGTTTTCGTTCTTGACGGATCGATTGGTCGCGTGGATAATGAGTCCAATCGCAAACAAGCGATAAACCAAGAAGGAGGTGATTCTGGATGAAAACGCCTTCCCGCGCAAGCAAGGGGTGGTACTGGCTTTTGCTGATTCCTTTTGTTGGCACCCTCTTTCCTTCGTTTTACGCGTTTCAGGCGCCTGCATTATTCGGTTTCCCGTTTTTTTATTGGTATCAAATGCTTTGGGTATTGATCAGTTCAGTCTTGACAGGCATTGTCTATTTCGCGACGCGTGACGCGTAATGGCATAAAGAAGAAAAATGATGCAGGGGAGGAATCGGCACGTGAATGGCACCGCATTAACGGTCTTCATTCTCTTTTTTATCTTAGTGACAGTGATGGGATTCCTCGCCGCTCGCTGGCGTCGGGGAGATTTGGGTCACATCGACGAGTGGGGGCTTGGCGGGCGTCGCTTTGGCACATTGATCACTTGGTTTTTGCTCGGTGGCGATCTTTATACCGCGTACACGTTTATCGCTGTCCCCGCGCTGCTCTACGGCTCTGGCGCGACCGGATTTTTTGCAGTCCCGTATACGATCATCGTCTATCCGTTCGTTTTTCTCGTGATGCCGCGCATGTGGTCCGTCGCCAAAAAACACGGTTTTGTGACGGCAGCCGATTTCGTCAAAGGGCGTTTTGACAGCCACTGGCTGGCGCTTGCCATCGCCGTAACGGGAATCCTTGCAACGCTTCCTTATATTGCACTCCAACTCGTGGGGATGCAGTCCGTCATTTCTGCGATGGGCATCACGGGCAAGGGTTTCATGGGAGAACTCCCACTCATCATCGCGTTTGCGATCCTCGCCGTCTACACGTATACGAGCGGTTTGCGGGCGCCCGCAATGATTGCGATCGTCAAGGACATCATGATCTATCTCACAATTATCGTCGTCGTCGCGGTGGTCCCTGCGAAACTTGGTGGATTTGGGCATATCTTCAGTGTCGCCCAAAGTGTCTTGTCACACCGCGCGACACCCGGTGCGGTCATTCTCTCGCCGAAGGCCTATCTGCCCTATGCGACGCTTGCGCTCGGTTCGGCGCTCGCGCTGTTTCTCTATCCGCACAGTCTGACGGGTACACTCAGCGCCAGCGGCCGCAAAGTCGTCAAGCGAAACGCCGCGCTGCTTCCGATTTATTCACTTGTTCTTGCGTTCATCACGTTGATGGGCTATATGGCGATTGCAGACGGCATCAACACGAAAGACACGACGACGGTCGTGCCGCTGCTCTTGCTTCATCAACTTCCCTCCTGGTTCGCAGGGTTCGCGTTTGCCGCGATTGCCATTGGCGCGCTGGTTCCCGCGTCAATCATGTCGATTGCGGCAGCCAATTTGTTTACACGCAACATCTACAAGGCGTATGTCCGCCTCAGTGCGACACCGCAGGATGAGGCGCGCGTGGCAAAACTGAGTTCGCTCGTCGTCAAGGTGGGAGCGCTCCTTTTCATCATCCTTTTGCCAAAGAGTTACGCGATCAATTTACAGTTGCTCGGCGGTGTGTGGATTCTGCAAACGCTGCCTGCGGTCATTCTCGGATTGTATACGCGTTGGCTTCACCGCCATGCGCTATTGCTTGGTTGGGCTGTAGGGATGATCGTTGGCACCTCGATGGCGATTGCCAATGGATTCAAATCTTCAATTTTTGTGCTGCACATTGGACAAGGCGGATTTGCCGCGTATGCGGCAGTCTACGCACTCGTTGCAAACCTGATTGTCGCGGTTGTCTTTACGCTCATTTTTAACGCTGTGGGTGCGAATAAAGGCGCCGATCAAACACAGGATAGCGATTATCTGGCCTCTGACGCGAGCGCATAAATCTCTGTAAATTATTGCAAAAAAGCGGGCTGGATCACCCTCTGAGGGAGATTCAGCCCGCTTGCTCGATACGGCAGCTTTTACGCGAAAGGCGCGGCTCGCTTTGCTGCGGATCGTGTCGTTAAGGGCGATTGGCGAGAATTGTTTCGATGTCGCTCAGGTCTTGTTCATTCAACTGCACGTGGATTGCCTTGACATTTTCCTCGACCTGTTCAGGGCGCGACGCGCCGATGATCGCAGAAGATACATTGGGCTGGCGCAAGATCCAGGCAATCGCCAATTGTGCAAGTGTACACTCTTTTCGCTCTGCAATCGCGCGCAATTGTTCGACCTTCTTTAGGTTCTCCTCTGTCAGCAGGCGCGAGATAATCTGCGACGTGTCTTTGTTCGCGGCGCGGGAACCTTCAGGCACGTTTGCGTTTGGCCGATATTTGCCAGTCAGTACACCTTGTGCAAGCGGCGACCAAACCACCTGGCCGATCCCTTCGCGTTCGCACAGCGGAATGACATCTGACTCAATCGCGCGCGCGAGCATGCTGTACTGCGGTTGGTTGGAGACGATACGGTCATAGAGACGTTTGTCTGCGAGGTGAAGCGCGTCGTTTATTTGTACGGCGCTCCACTCACTGACGCCCGCATAGAGAATTTTCCCCTGACGGATGAGATCATCGATCGCACGCAGTGTCTCATCAAGCGGTGTCTCAACGTCATAGCGGTGGCATTGCCACAAATCGATGTATTCGACGTTCAGGCGTTTTAGGGAAGCGTGCACCTGCTCCGTGATATGTTTGCGGGAGAGTCCGCGATCGTTCGGTCCATCGCCCATTGGCCAGAATCCTTTGGTCGCCAGGACATACGAGTCGCGCGGATAGTTTGCGAGCGCTTTGCCAACCACTTTTTCGGCCTCGCCGCGACGATAGACGTTTGCCGTGTCAAAGAAGTTGATCCCCAGTTCGTAGGCGCGGTTGATGCAGGCCGTTGCAGAATTGTCTTCGACCGTACCGCCGTATGTAAGCCAAGAACCGAGGCTCACTTCACTGACCTTGACGCCAGACTTGCCCAATCTACGATACTTCATCGCTTCCATGCGATCCCTCCTCATAGGATTAGCATAGCAAAGGAGCAGGAGATTTGCTATGCAGTGGCGCGCAAGGAAACGTGTTTTCCCAAAGTGACGGCTTATAGAATCTATGGTATCCTTTTCTATAAAGGTAGCGATATATGAACACAGCGTCTATAGCCTCGGCACGGCCTATGATTGTCCTACGCAGCATGATTGAATCTAGGGGATACGACAATGTCTACGCATCCAAACGCAAACGCATTATCTGAAAATTTACATCTTCTTATATTGGATGAAAAGGAATTGGAAGCCGTCAGGAAGTACGGAGGGGTGTTGGCGGATCGCGCTGACACCTTTAGCCAGAAGATCTACGAATACCTCATGCGTCAACCCGATATGGCGATGATTTTGGATGCTTTCGACAGAGCCGAGATTGAGCAGTTGATCGTATGCCACTATCGATCCATGGTAACGTCCGAACTCGATGGTGCACTACGAAAAGAACTTTATCAAATTGGGCAATTGCACAGTAATGTTGGGGTGCCGATTCGTTGGGTTGTCGCGACGTTTGGCTTGCTCGCCGTAGATTTGGAAATGGGTGTAAATGAATTGTCTTTGCTTGATGAAAGTGAGCGAGGCACGTTAAAAAATGCCGTATCAAAGCGCATTCAAAACAATGTTTTTTGGCAATTAGAAGGGTACGGTGAGGCAGAGCGTCGCGAGGTGGACTTACAGCGGTCGTTTTACATGCTGCTCGCAGACGCCAATCGCTTGTTTGCAACAGCGTTGACGGAACCTGACAAATGGGTATTTCAACAACTTTGCGAATTGATCGCAAAGCATATGCGCATGCGCTGCGTATGGATCGGAACGGTTTTGGGTCCAGAGTCTTTTGTGACATTCCAGGCGGTTGCAGGAGAACTCTCCGAGTTGATCAAGGACTTGAAGATCAGCACAGATCCGAACCTTCCGGAAGGACGCGGACCAGTGGGTCGATCGCTTGTTACGATGCGTCCATGTTTGGTGGAATCCCCACAGAGTGATGAGTCGTTTCTCGCTTGGGACCATCTCATGAAATATTACGGATTGGCAGGCGGAATTGCATCCATTCCAATTCACTTGCCAAATGGTGAAAAAGCGGTGATTGGGCTACACCAAGACACGAATTGTCCTTTTCCTGCGGGCTGCCTCGAGGCGATGGAGAGCCTGGCGAGTGATGTTCGCTTTTTTTTCGAGCGCCGGCATGACTTGTACGCATTGGGACGCTTGAGAGGTTACCAGCGCGCGCTCTCCATGATCCAGCAGTTTCTCTTGGAGGAACCGGAGTCGCAGCAACTTTTTGACTCCGTGGTTGATTGTGTGATTCGAGAGACAGACGCGCACACCTGTTACATCATGATGCCTGATGAACACAAGGCCAATCTGCGCACGGTGGCGGTGGCCTCGCTGCGTGAAGCGGATCGTGAGCAGGCGTGGAATACGTTGGCTTCAATCCATGAATCGGACATCCCGGAAGGCCACTATGTGGCGAGTCGCGTTTTTCGCAGCGGACAAGCGATGATCCTTGAAAATCCAGTAGATGATGTTTATTTGCAGCAGATTTGGAGAGCCAACACCGTTTTGGAAAAGTCAAGGAGTGTCGGTGCGTGGCCGATCTTTGAGGATGGGGATACGGATCCCGTCGCGATACTGGTCATCGCGAGCGTTGAAGTCGATTACTTTTCCAAAGAGCTCTGTCTTCTGCTTGACCAGGTTGCAAAGAATGTCCAGATCGGCAAGCGCCACCTTAAAACGATTCAAGAGATTCGCCGCATCAGCTTGACAGACTCCTTGACAGGCTTGCCGAATCGCTCTGCGTTCAAAGAGGCGACACGCGCGTCGATCGCCATGGCGAGCGTTTCCAAACTGCGTGTTGCCGTGGGCATTCTTGATCTTGATGGATTCAAGGAGTGCAATGACACGCTTGGCCATCAGGCGGGGGATCGTCTTTTAAAGGATGTCGCACAATGTTTGCAGTCTGTGATGCCATCTGACGATGCGCTGTGTCGGCTGGGTGGAGACGAGTTTGGATTTCAGATTCCTCTGGATCACGAGCGGCAGTTGGATGTGATTGGCGAGCACATCCTAGAAGCCGTATCGTCAATGAATCATCGGATTGGGCAGGTGACAGGAAGTCTTGGCTGGGCTGTTTATCCAAACGACGGCTTGACCTATGCGACACTCCTTGCAAATGCGGACCAGGCGCTTTACGCGGCGAAAGAGGGCGGCCGCAACCAAGCCTGTCAGTACCGCGGCCGCGTAGCCAACGAGGCGAGTCGCAGGCAGCGCGTGCGCCATCGCTTTGAAGAAGCGCTGCGCTCTGGCGCCATTCACTATTTCTTGCAACCTCAGTATTGCAGTGTGTCAAAAAGGGTTGAAGGCGCGGAAATGCTCGTTCGCTGGTTTGATGAGGGGACGTGGCTTTCGCCAGGGGAATTTATGCCGGAAGTGGAACGCAATCCGCAACTGATCCGGATGCTTGGGTGTCACGCTGTTTCAGAAGCGGTTCGCATCCGGGAACTGCTGCACGAGATTGATCCGACAGTGAAGATTTCACTCAACATTGGAGCGAACCACTTTTTACATCCTGAGTTTCTGCAAGATATGAAGGTTTCACTGGACGGCTGCTGTGCCAAAGGACTCGTGTTAGAAATTACGGAATCGTCTGCTTTAGCCGATCTTGATCGCGCATCACAGATCATTCTCGGCCTCAAAGCGCTGGGATTTGCGGTTTCCCTGGATGACTTTGGGACAGGGTACTCTTCCCTTAGCCATGCAGCCTACCTGCCCGTAGATGAACTGAAGCTTGATCGCAAATTTATCCAGCGCTTTCGTTCAGACCCGAATGTGTTTTCAGTCGCCGGTTCGATGATCATGCTTTCGCGGCTGTCAGGCAGACACTTGATCGCGGAGGGAATTGAGGAAGAGATCGACCTTCGCCTCTGGGCGAGCATGGGTGGACAGCGCGTTCAAGGGTATATCTTATCGCCGCCGATTCAAGAGGACGTGTTTTTGGAGAAACTCCGCAGCGTGACGTGGGAGCGGCTTTCTTTTCCGAAAGCATACCCTATCGAGGATTTGGCTCTCTTAGGTTATGCCTTCTTAGATTCGGAAGGGTTTCAGCGGTTTATGGCGGAGCATGCCCACTCGGGTTTTTGTCCGCTTTCGGAATGGTTTCAGGCGCGAGAATCGACGTATCGCCATCTCTCCACTTTTCAGGTGTCACATAAAATTTACCGCGAGGCGAAGATGAAACTGCCGCACCTGCTTGAACGGCTGCCGGCACAGTGGATCGAAGATGTGGAGCCGCTTCGGGTATCGGTAACAGAACTGTGTGACGAGATTGGGCGCATGGTACAATCATAAGATGGTGTGCCACACGAATGACGATTTGAATCGATGCTCGGATGGTAATGAAAGGATTTGCGTGATGACGGAACAAATGGCAGCACTCAAAAAAGAGATTGAAAAGCGTAGGACGTTTGCGATCATCTCGCATCCTGACGCGGGAAAAACGACACTTACAGAAAAACTTTTACTATTTGGCGGCGCGATTCGCGAGGCAGGCAGCATCAAGGGTAGGAAGGCGAGTCGCCACGCGACGTCTGACTGGATGGAGATTGAGCGAAAGCGCGGAATTTCAGTGACTTCCACGGTGCTTCAGTTTCAATATGAAGGGTATCATGTCAACCTGCTTGATACACCTGGACACCAAGACTTTAGCGATGATACCTACCGGACATTGGTGGCCGCAGACAGCGCTGTCATGTTGATTGACGCCGCAAAAGGCGTGGAGCCGCAAACGATTAAACTGTTTGAGGTTTGCCGGATGCGCGGAATCCCCATTTTCACGTTTATCAATAAACTGGATCGTGAGAGTCGAGATCCTTTTGAATTGCTCAAGGAACTGGAAGATGTACTTGGCATCCACTCTTATCCGATGAATTGGCCCGTCGGTTCCGGCGCCCATTTTCGCGGAATCTTCGATCGGCGCCGCACGGTTTTCGAACAATACGATGGGCGGGAACAAAAGGTCACAAGAACACCGCTGACTGGGGTTGAAGACGAGCGTCTGCGGGAGCGAATCGGTGATGAACCCTACCAAAAGCTGATGGAGGAGATCACGTTACTCGATGTGGCAGGTGATTCGTTTGACGAGTCTGCCGTACAACAGGGACAGCTTACGCCTGTATTTTTTGGGAGCGCCATCTCGAATTTTGGTGTGGAAACTTTTTTGCGTCAATTTTTGGAATTGGCGCCAACACCTGTCGCCCGCCCCACGAGTGAGGGCCTGCTTTGTCCCGAGACGCCGACTTTTGCGGGCTTTGTATTTAAGATTCAAGCGAATATGAACCCGGCACATCGCGATCGGGTTGCGTTTGTGCGCGTTTGTGCGGGACGTTTTTCACGGGGGATGAATGTTGCCCATCCACGCACGGGCAAGCGTATCAACCTCTCTTCTCCGCAGCAGTTTTTCGCCCAAGACCGCTCCATTGTGGAAGAGGCCTATCCTGGCGACATTATCGGTATCTTTGATCCGGGTATTTTTCGCATCGGCGACACGCTGATCGAGTCGGGATCTCTCACCTTTGAAGGCCTTCCGCAATTCTCACCTGAGCATTTCGCGCGCGTGACGCTCACGGATACGGGGAAGTATAAGCAGTACAACAAAGGACTTGCGCAACTGACTGAAGAAGGTACGGTGCAGCTGTTTCGCGTCGCCAACCGTACAGAGGACCTGATTCTTGGCGTGGTGGGCGTACTGCAGTTTGAGGTGTTGGAGTATCGTTTAAAGGCGGAGTACGGTGTAACGGTGTCGCTGACCCGTCTTCCGTATCAACTCGCACGCTGGATTGTGAGTGACCGTGCAGACGAACTCTTGTTTGATCGCTCGTCGTGTCTTTTGGTCAAAGATCAGGATGAGCGGTTTGTGATGCTGTTTCCTAATGAGTTTGCCACCCGTTGGGTGCTTGAACGAAATGACGGGGTCACCCTGCACAGCACATCCAATGCGCTGACGTGATTCCTTTTTCGAAAATAATCTCTTGATTGAACCTAACGGCTCAACCTCTCGTCTTTTCTAGGACTGGAAATGTTCTAGAAATACGATGTGGGATGGAGTGAGTCAATGTGAATCCATTTGACGTTACGGTGTTTCACGCTGTAAATAACATCGCGGGTCATCAGCCCGTTCTGGATGCGGTTATGATCTTTTTTGCAACAGGCGCCCCGTATCTGTATGGTGCGCTTTTTATCATCGGGTGGTTTGTCTTGCCAAAGGCGGATCGCGATCGTCGGCATGGCCTTGTAGTGAGTGCGTTGTCCGGGGTGCTCGCGCTGGTGATCAACGTACTGATCGGACATGCATTTTATAGGCCGCGGCCCTTTGTGGCATTGCCGCAAGGTACATTTCACCAACTCATTCCACATGTTGCGGACTCTTCTTTTCCAAGCGATCACGCGGCGGGCAGTTTTGGCTTCGCATTTGGTGTGCAAAAGTATGGACCGCGCATCTATCGCTACCTGTTCATGGTCGTCGCCATCATCGTGTCCATTGCTCGTGTCTATGTTGGTGTGCACTGGCCGACAGACGTCATTGCGGGATTTTTCGTAGGACTCATCTCAAGCCTTGTCATCCGTCGTTTTGAGAAGTATGTACGCCCTCTCACAGATTGGATGATGCGTTTGTTTCGCATGGGAGGGACTTTTCACAGCGCGGGAGACTACGGTACGCGGCAATGATGCGTATGGAGTTGATCCGTGAAATGTCGGAAAAGGAGCAAACGCCCGGTATGACTCACATCGTGCAGCGCTCGCTTCGAAATCTGTTGCAAAAGCGTCGTACACTCTGGCTGGGAACCTTTTTTAGCGTAATTGCCATTTTTTCGGTTGTCGCTTTTTATCTCGCAGACCGCAGTGGTGAACTTTCACTGTGGATTCGCAGTGCCGGCCCGTTTGGCGTCTTTCTTGCGATTGGGCTAATGGCGCTCTGGTGCGTCACTCCCGTACCGTCAGAAGGGTTACTCCTCGTGTTTTTGCGGATCTACGGACTCTTGTGCGGGCTCATCTATGCGTGGATCGGTTTCATGATCAGCACGATGATGGTGTACTGGATTGCGCGAAGTATGCAGGCTCTTAAGAGCGATCAGAAAAAACAGGTCCCTTTGACGTTTCGCGCTACAATGGCCTTTATCGAGGCGTCTGGAAGCGTGGGACTGTTAATGGCGCGATTGTTGCCTGTTCCAGCTGTCGTTTTTAATTACGCCGCAGGACTGCTTCCTTCGATTTCTCTTTTTCCCTATGTCTGGACTGCGGCGGTTTCTATCCTTCCGTACTATTTGATGGCATTGCTGCTTTATGTTGGGGTTTCAACAGGGGTGTGGGGGATTGCTGTTGTCAGTGGCGTTCCCATTCTCTTGGTGCTGTGGATGGGACGAAACGTACGCAAACGACTTGATCAACATAGGGCAGAAAACGAGATGGGGAACTCATGATTGTAGCTTTGTGGCTGCCGTCAGATCAAACATCACTTCTCGCGTCCATCGCGCCTGCGCCCACTCCAGAAACACCTCTGCGTAAAATGGATCCCACTGTATGCCGGCACCTTCCCGCAGGATCTGTAGTGCCGCTTTTTTATCCATGCCCAATCGGTAAGGCCGGTCTGAGGTCATCGCGTCAAACGCGTCTGCCACCGCAATGATGCGTCCGAGTTTTGGGATGTGTTCGCCCGCAAGTCCGTCTGGGTACCCGCGACCGTCATATCGCTCGTGGTGTGAACGGACACCTGGCAAAAGGGGAGCCATCGCTTCTTCAGGCTGCACCTGTTTTAAAATCTCTTCCCCAAGCGCGGGATGCTTCTTTATCTGTTCAAACTCTTCTGAAGTGAGGCGTTCTGGTTTTAGAAGCACATCGTCGCGAACGCCAATCTTTCCAATGTCGTGGAGCAAGGCGCTGCGTTTGACGCGATCGATAAAAAGGGGTGATTCGCCTGTCAGTTCGGCAATTGTACAGGCGTAGTGCGCGACGCGCAGGGAGTGACCGGCCGTGTATGGATCGCGTGCGTCAAGCGCCGTCGCGAGCGTTGCGAAATAGCTTTCAACGAGGCTGGCGTTTACCCGATCCCGCTCAAGCAACCCTTTTCGCATGTGGTTCATTCCGGCGATGAGGCGGGAGAATTCATCGGAAAAAGGGTCGGGCACTGCTTTATCCATTCGCCCCTGCTCAATCTCGCGCAGCGATTTTTGCAAGAGTTCCATAGGTTTTAGGATATTTTTCCAAAGCAAGATCGCACCGAAAATGGAAATTGCGACGCTGACAACGAGAATGAGAACGACCCATTGCCAATAGCCTGCGGCGAACACAGTGTTTTGCTGCGCGAGGCGAATTTCGTTTGCGAGTGTAAAGAGAATCAGAGGAAAGACGCCGAGCAAAACGAGGCTGATGATGAGTTTCATGCGAAGGGAAATGAGAATCCTGCCTTCAAGACTCAAAATGATCCCTCTCTTTGCGCCTGTCTCAATGAGCGTTTCGAGCATTGGTGATACGGCGTCTGCGGCAAGGAAATATTCAATCAATGCGTGCATTGCGGAGACGAGAATGGCACCGACGGCGGCACTCAGCAGATCTGTCGAAGGGAGGTTGAGATCGCCGTGAGCGATGGCCCAAGCAGATAAAGAGAGCGCGGGGATCGAAACGCCAAAGAGGTGAGGACCCATGATGCGAATCACGGTAAGCATGGGCAGTTGGTGTGTGCGAAGGTAGGCCCTCCGAAGTTCTTCTTCGGTACATGATCCGCTCTGCGCACGCCGGAGAGGCATCATTTGGTAGTGATAGACAGGCAATTCTGCGGCAATCATTGAGAGAAAAGATATAAATAGAATTGCCACGATCCATAGGATATCCTGCGCTTGTATATGAAGAGTGGCGAAGATAAACAAGCTTCCGACGCCAAGGACGGCTATCGTGGAGCTGGCGAGATAAGAATGGAGGAGACGACGCGTCAACTGGCGGTATGCTTCACCCATGTCCGTATTATATCAGAGTTTCCTAAGTTTTCCCCCACCCAAAAGTGTGTTTTCTCTATTATTTTGGAGAAACGTTGAAGAGAAATACAGCGATCGGGATCGCAATGGAGGCGACAAATCCTGCGATGATCATGGAGAGGCTTGCGATCGTCCCGATGAGATCGCTAAACTCAAAGGCGCGGGCAGTACCGATTCCGTGCGCGCCCATGCCAAGCAGTGCGCCGATTGAGACACCGTGTCGCAAGCGCAGGAAACGCACGAGTTTTGGGCCGATGAGCGCACCAATGACACCTGTTAAGATGACAAAAATTGCTGTCAAATCAGGCGCGCCACCAACGCGGTTAGAGACAGCCATCGCGATGGGCGTCGTGACGGAGCGTGGCGCCAGGCTGTCCACCATGCGGTTTGACAGATGAAGTTCGCGCGCGAGCGCGATGGTTGAGAGGATTGCTGTGAAAGAGCCTGCCAAAAGCGCGGCGCTCATCTCAGGAGCATGTCGCTTCAATGTGTCCCAGTGTTTGTGCAGCGGCACGGCAAAGGAAACGGTTGCAGGACCTAACAGCGCCGTGTACCAGTGAGAGCCAGTCGACCAGGATGAATACGGAAGATGAACAAAGAGCAGCGTGGCGCTGAGGATTGTAACACTTGTCACCATCGGATTGAGCAGAGCGATTGGCATCACGCGATAGACGTGGCGTGTCGCCAAAAAGACGAGCCAGGTACCGATCAGTCCGAATCCCCACGCGATCATGTGCGCGCCGCCTTTGCGCGAGCGATCCGCTCTGCCACAAAGCCTGTCATGACCATGACAAGCAGTGTGCTCACGCCGATGATCAACAACATCTGCCAGCCGTCTTGTCGAATCAAGGCGCCTTCGTTTACGATGCCGACGGCAGACGGGATAAAAAAGAGCAGGAGCTGTCCGAGGAGAAAGGATGCCCCTTTATCGACGAAGCGCATGGGCAACCAGTTTTGGTGCAGTGCGATAAAGAGAATGGTCATCCCAATGAGACTTCCGGGAATCGGAAGCGCGAGGTGTTTGGCGAGCCATGAACCGCTGAGTGAAAACGCCCAGAGAATTGCGATCTGGAAACTCGTTTGTAGAATGTTCTTGACAGGGGTCACAAGATAACCTCATTCTGGTAGTAATCTTTGGTTGTTTGCTTGTGGTTAGTGTAGCGTGAAAATCATCGAACGTCTAATATATCAATAATGGGTTATTCATATATAATTCGAATCGAGAGGGACGCGTATGGAGTTTCGGCATCTCGAATATTTCATTGCGGTTGCAGAAGAGTTGAATTTTGGAAGGGCGGCTCAGCGATTACAGATGACGCAACCGCCACTCAGCCAGCAGATTCAACAATTAGAGCGCGAACTGGGAGCAGTTTTATTTATCAGGACGCAGCGTCGCGTTGAACTGTCGCCTGCAGGGCGGGTGTTTCTTCCAGAGGCAAGAGCGCTTATAAAACATGCAAAACAGGCAAAGCGGCTTGCGAAGGATGTGGATGCCGGGCGCGCTGGGCGCATTGCGGTGGGGTTTGTGGGCTCAGCAACCTATGATATCTTACCGCTTGCGATTCGTGAATACCGGACTGCCTATCCTGGCGTGGATGTTCATTTGCGAGAACTACCGACGCCAAGCCAAGTGGAGTCGCTTTTGAATCGCGAGATTGATATCGGGTTTATCCGCCCCCCTGTCTCGATGCGCGATCTGCGCGTGGAGACACTCTATCATGATCGCGCAATTCTCGCTGTACCGAAAATGCATCCTTATGCGGATCGCGAAGTAATAAAATTGAAGGAGTTGGGTGAAGAATCATGGGTTCTTCTGGCGCGCAGCACATGGTCGGGGTTTTATGATGACATACTTGCTAAGTGTGCGGATGCCGGGTTTGACCCGAAGATCGAGTTGACGGCCGCAGAGTTTCAAACGGTTTTAGGTGTTGTGGCGGCAGGCCTTGGAATTTCCATCGTACCTTCGTCCGCGTCAATCTTTAAGCGCGAAGATGTTGTGTTTGTCGCGCTTGAAGGGGAAGTTCCGGCGATTGAAATGTCGATTGCCTGGCGCTCTGCAGATTCGTCTGCACAGGTTCAACATTTCATTGAAGTGACACGAAAGATGGCGAGCGTTCGATAAGGAGAGTCCTGATGTCGAAATTGAATTTGACACAATTATTAAAATCGGACGTCTACCGTGAGCATCCCTATGGCACCCTTGAAGAGATGCGTTTGCATCGCCCACGTTATCTGCAAACGCATGAAAACGGCGCGCGCAGCTGGTTTTTTACAACCTACGAAGATGTTTCCTTTGTGCTGAAAGACGCAAGGTTTATCAAAGAGTGGCGAACGCTTTTGCCTGAAGATGAGCGTCTTGCCAATGAGCAGCGTGAGCCTGCGATCTTTCAGTTGTTTCAAAAGTGGATGCTTTTTCGCGATCCACCTGCACATACGCGATTGCGTGGGCTTGTGAACAAAGCGTTTACGCCGCGCATGATCGAATCCCTGCGTCCGCGGATTGAAGCCATCGCGCAGTCGGCGGTCGCGCCGCTGCGTGAAAAGGATCGCTTTGATTGCGTCGCAGAGTACGCCTTTCCGATTCCTGTCGCAGTCATCGCAGAAATGCTTGGCGTTCCGACAGAAGATCGCGAGCTCTTTCGCGAGTGGTCGAAAGTACTAGCGCTTTTTATTGATCTTTCAGATGCGTCGGAGGAGGAACTCGTGCGCGGTGGCGCTGTCGCGCACGATATGATGAACTATTTTTACGATTTGCTAAAAACGAGGAGGAGCGTCCCGCGCGACGATTTGATGAGTGCGATGCTGGCAGCGGATGAGCGGGGCGATCGTCTGTCTGAAGCTGAGTTGGTCGCGACATGCATCCTTATTCTGTTTGCCGGGCATGAGACTACGGTCAATCTCATAAGTAACGCGGTGTATTTGTTATTAAAGAACCCGGATGTACGCCAGGATCTTCTTCAAAATAAGATGATCTTTCCGACGGCCGTCGACGAGTTTTTGCGTGTCGAGAGCCCGGTGCAGTTGACTTCAAGATTTGCCGCGAAAGAACTATGGATCAAAGATGCGCAAATCTTGAGGGGGGACGAAGTCAATGTCTCCTTGGCTGCGGCGAACCGCGATCCTGCACAGTTTGACAATCCAGATGCGATCGATCTGCGTCGCTCGCCAAATCGTCATCTCGCTTTTGCCTCAGGAGCACATTTTTGTATTGGAGCACCCTTGGCTCGCGCAGAGGCTGAGATCGCGCTGCGTGTATTCTTTGAAGAATTGAATGAACTTGAGTGTGTTAATAAGAAGATTTGCTGGAGAGATTCCGCTGTGTTTCGTGGACCGCGTGCACTGCCCCTCGCGATTAGGAGATGATGCGATAAACAATCGAGATTTGTTCAGGGCTGCGTTTCACATCGACAATTTTAATTTGGTTGGAGCGGATTAAGTCCTTGATTTGAGCTAGTGCCTCCGGGTCTGTCTGATTTGCGCGTCGAGCGATAATGACGGTTTTGAATTGATGTGCGTGGATCACAAACCTTCCTCCTCGTGTAATGTAATATAACGCAACGTTTTTAGTCCGTGATTAGTTTGATGTTTCTATTTTGAAAATAGCGTATTAAGGCATGGCCCGTCAAGACAAAAAGCGAAATAGTGGGCTGTCCTTTATAAAAAATTCGATTAATCTATCATATCATGTATGGTAATCTAACGCGTAACGTTTGTTTATATGGAAAGGATGGCTGGTTTTTGGAGACGAAGCGGTTAGCGCGCCGATCAATTTTCATTTGGGCATGTTTCTTCTTCATGGTTCTCTGGATGACATGGCTCATTTTTCGCGTGTCAGGTTGGCCGATCGATTATGAAACGTTTTATCGCGCGGGCAAGGAGGTCCTCGCCAATCGTTCTCCTTATCAGGTCATCGGTGGGGTAGGGTATGGTCCTTATCTTAATGGTCCGCTTTTTGCGCTGATCATGGCGACGTTCGCTCTCGCGCCGCATGTTGTTTCGATTCAACTTTTTCAAGCGGCCAATCTTCTTGCGCTCAGTCTGGCCGCTTGGTTGACAAAGAGCGTGATTGACCGTGTACGGCCTGCCTATTGTGGCTCGTGGTTTTCTGTCGGAATCCTTTTTCTCGCGATGACATCTGTTCGGGAGACATTGCTGCTTGCCCAAGTGGATCTCTTTTCCATGCTTGGCGTGGCACTGTTTCTAAAAGGGTGCACCCTGTGTACGCCTTTTTCGCGCCGTGGATCGATCATGATGTTGATCGGGCTCACCCTCCTCTTTCAGGTCAAACTCTATCTGTGTCTGCCGCTTCTTTTGCTCTTGTTGGTGGATCGGAGAATCGTGGATTTGATTGTATTTGCGGCCACCCAAATGGTTCTTTTTCTCGTGTGCAGTTGGATGGCAAAGACAAATCTTTTCGTAGAGTGGGTGTCACGCCTCCTTCATCGCCAAGCGGCGACCGCCTCAGACAATGGGCAAGCATCGCTCTGGTCGCTGTGGAAGCGATTGCCGCTTCCTCACGGGCTATCCTTTTTCTTTGCCATCGTGTGCTCGCTGGTGATTCTCCTCTTTTTTTTGCACGCGCTTGTCAGAAGCCGTGGAGAGAACTTCGAGGGTTCGGGGAAGCGCGTCTGGCGAGTGGGACTGGCGCTTGCGGCGGGTCTGTTGCTCAGTTCGTTTGCTCACGAAACCGACTTTTCAGTGCTGGCGATTCCTCTCGCGCTGCTCGTGACAGAGGAGCGCGTTTTGCGTAGAAGCCGTACAATGCTCGCGGGTCTCGCGGTGAGTGCAGGCGGATTTGCATTTATCAACCCACTCTTGTTCTTTATCATTCAGGTAATTTCGCTGACCCTGTTCTGGTTTGTGACACGTCGCACACGCGAAGGTGTGACAGATTATCTGCGTTTTATCATCATTACGCTTCTCATTGGTTCACTTAGTGTATCTATTCTTTATCCATTTGGGGTGAGGTGGACCATGTGGTTTGATGAAGGATTGATGATTGTCTACGCATTGATCATCTACACCCAATCGTACCGCAGGCTTCTTCTGGCGTCTTTTTCGCAGTCATCGAATAAGGGATTTTGACTCTTGTCCGCATTTTCAGCCGATGGTATCTTTATACAAGTATCGTCGTTCCAACAGACTTGCAGCGGGTTCGGCGTAGAGAAAGAGAGGCGTTTTGGTTTGAGCGAGAGAGAGCAGGAGAAGGATTTGCGAATTCACAGCAAGGACATTAGCGAAGGGGCCAACCGTGCACCCAATCGCGCATATCTGCGATCCATGGGGTTTACGGATGCAGACTTTAAACGACCGATGGTCGGAATTGCCAGCACATGGAGCGAGGTGACACCTTGCAACGTGCATATTGACGAGTTGGCGAGATTGGCAAAACGAGGCGCTAGAACAGGTGGCAGCGCGCCACTGATTTTTAATACCATCACGGTGTCGGATGGAATCGCCATGGGGACGGAAGGCATGCGTTACTCACTTCCCAGTCGAGAGGTTATTGCTGACTCGATTGAGACGGTCGTAGGTGGAGAGCGCTTGGATGGTGTCGTTGCAATCGGCGGCTGCGACAAAAACATGCCAGGGTGTTTGATCGCGTTGGCCAGAATGGATCTGCCTGCAGTTTTTGTATACGGTGGAACGATTGCTCCAGGACGTCACAATGGAAAAGATATCGATATTGTATCTGCGTTTGAGGCGGTTGGTCAGTACAATCAGGGAACAATGAGCCGCGAAGAACTCCATGCCATCGAGTGCAGCGCCTGTCCGGGAGCTGGATCGTGCGGGGGAATGTACACGGCGAACACCATGGCCTCGGCGTTTGAGGCGATGGGCATGAGTCTTCCGGGCAGTTCCTCCAATCCCGCAGAATCTTCGGCAAAACACGCAGATGTCGAGGCTGCAGGTGTCGCTGTTGTGGATCTTTTGCGAAAAAATATTCGCCCAAGCGATATCATGACGAAAAAGGCGTTTGAAAATGCGATTACCGTTGTCATGGCGCTGGGTGGCTCGACAAACGCATTTTTACATCTCATGGCGATTGCGCATTCAGCAAACGTGGATTTGCAATTGGAAGATTTCGATCGCATCCAGAAAAAAGTGCCGCACATTGCGGATTTAAGGCCGAGTGGACGCTATGTCATGCAGGATCTTCACGAGGCGGGTGGTGTACAGGCGGTCATGCGCGTGCTGCTTGACGCTGGCATGCTTCATGGGGATTGTTTGACTGTGACGGGAAAAACCTTGGCTGAGAACCTTGCGGACGCGCCGCCGCTGCGTGACGGTCAGAAAGTTGTCTACCCGCTTTCCAATCCCTTGCGCGCAAATGGTCCGCTCGTCCTGTTGCGGGGCAACCTTGCGCCGGAGGGCGCTGTGGCGAAACTTTCGGGTCTCAAGAGCACTTCAATCACAGGCCCTGCCAAGGTGTACAATTCAGAAACGGAAGCGACAGAAGCGATCCTTGACGATCAGGTAACGCACGGCGATGTTGTCGTTATTCGTTACGAGGGACCTAAGGGTGGCCCGGGAATGCCGGAAATGCTCTCCATTACTGCAATTCTCATCGGCAAAGGGCTGGGAGAAACGATCGGGCTGATTACAGACGGACGCTTCTCAGGCGGCACGCACGGGATGGTCGTTGGCCACGTGAGTCCTGAGGCGCAAGACGGAGGACCGATTGCACTTGTGCAGATGGGCGACATGATCACGATTGATGGGGAGACACAGGAGCTTACGCTCCATGTTTCGGATGAGGAACTCGCAAAGCGCCGTGCCGCATGGGTGCAGCCGCCGCTCAAGTATACGCGCGGCGTGCTCGCAAAGTATGCCCGCTCGGTTTCTTCCGCAGCGATTGGCGCTGTGACGGATCTCTAAGAGCCTTGATATGCCGATTGAATTTTCTGGCGAACAGTTAGGGAATTCTTACTTTCCATTATGTTGAAAAGAATCAAGGGTAGCTCAAATGGGCTACCCTTGATTCTTATGCATCACAGCTTCTCAGGGCATAAATGTGGTTGAAATTCCCCTTTTATATCATATTGTTCTATAAAATGGATTGTAACGGAACGTTGATTCGATACGTCTAACCTTCATGTACAACAAGGAGGTTATTTGACAACAAAATGAAAAGAAGAGTTTTTTTACGCGGATTGGCTGGACTCGTTATTTTAACTCTTGCAGGTTGCGGCAATGCGACAACAGGAGGTGCACCGACAAACGCGCCCCATGGTTTGTATGGTATACCACTATCAGAACCGACACATCCATTAAGTATCCCGAAAATAATGTTGTTAACGATTCAAGACGATTCTAAAGCTGCAAAAATATGGACTCCGATTAACTTACAACAGAGTAAGTCAATCATTATTTCTTTATTGACAGGCGCAACTCCATCCATAGTTCACATGCAGAACCTACCAGTCGTTCAATTTAACGCAAATGTTGCACCATCCATGTTGAGGATTATTGGAACAAATGGTCAGAAGCTGAGTATTTACCCTGCGTACTACATTGCCAAGGGAGGCGTTCGCCAAAATGGGAACCTAATGTACACGGCAAAGTACATTCAAGACACCATAGCAGTTAGACAAAGCGGTCACGTAATTTACCTTAAGGATGGGAAAATGTATAACTGGTTAAAGAATGACCGATGGAAAGCCAATTTTGAGTTATCAGGTACGGATAATCAGCAAATAGGAAATTCATCGCAGATAAGCGGAACTCAAACAGCCACTGAGCAATATGATCAGATTTTAAGTGCAGTAACGTATTCAAACATCGAGATGAAAAAATTGAATGACCTATCGCAAAAAGAAGGTGTTACGGTGTACATCCCTCGTAAAATGGGCGGACCCAGTGGTTTTTACAAACCTTCTGCTCCTCAGGCGGCGGATCATGTTGTATTTCTATCATTTGAGGATATGTCTTTTTACGAGGCTTCAACATGGAACGGTTTGATTGGATCAAGCTATTTTACGTCATCTAACCAGAAGCCAGTCGTTCAGCAAGGAGGCAACTATACGCTTAACCATGGAGGGCATGGGCAATGGTACACTATTGCGTATAGCGATGGTGCAAGATGTAACTTGTTCGTCGTAAAGCAGGGCAATACGTTTATCGGTATCATACCCAATCCTGCAAAGTACACCATTCCATCGCTGATTCAAGCAGTGTCGCAGACCCTGCAACCCATTTCCTGACTTGCATCGAATACAAATCCGAACTACCCTTGAAATACTGGCTAATAACAACTCGGAATGGAAAAGTTGCCTCAGACGGAAGACACGAGTTATATGAATTCCTTAAGCGGCGATAATAATCAAGAGTAGCCCAAATGGGCTACCCTACACAGAGGCAATCGAACCTCGCTTACGCATCCGTTATTGTGTTTTCTTGACTTCCTCGCGCCATGAATAGGCGGGTTGCCAACCGAGACGCTCTTTTGCCAGCTTGTTGCTCAGAAGTGTCTCAAAACCGTCCAATGGCTCGCGCACATCAGTCACCTCAGGGTAGCGTTCACGCAGTAAATCGCGGCTCTTGATGTCCATGCTCGTGTCATCCGCCGCGAGATTGAGCGCCATCGAGCCCAGGCCGTCGCGCTCGACGGCGAGCCGGCACGCTGAGGCGACATCGCGGGCGTCAACATAGCTCCAGAGGATGCGTTCGCGTTCCTCAGGGCGGTGAATGAATTCAGGGAAGCGCTTGTACATCGCGGGGGTGATGATGTTCCCGATGCGAAACGAGACGACTTGCATGCCTGTGCGGCGGTGCATCATGTCACCCGTTTGTTCATTTACAATCTTTGAGAGTCCATACGCATCTTGCGGCAATTGTGGGTGGTTTTCATCCACAGGGACATACTTTGGCGAGAATGGATGTACCGCAAAAACGATGCCATAGGAAGACTCGCTTGACGCGGTTACCGCTTTTGTAATGCCAAGTCCTGCGGCGGCTTCCAGGATGTTGTACGTAGACATGACATTGTTTTGAAACGTGACTTCATTTGGATGCGAGTAGGCGACAGGGATGGCTGCCATATGTACGACAGCGTGCGCGCCTTGTAATACGCCATAGGCCTGTCCCAACTGCGTGAGATCGGCGATCACTGTCGGGCAGAGCGATTCGCGCGGCAGTTTTGTATCAACATTTAAAACATCATAACCGTGCTCTAAAAATTCTTGGATGACAAAAGGTCCCAAAAGACCTGAACCACCTGTGACGACAACCTTCTTCTTCATTGCATTCCCTCCAACTCCCATGTTATTTTCTCAGCTTATCACATCTACTGCGATTTGGGTTGATCATACTTGTGACGTTTGTAAAGTAACGCACAATGTATTAGTATAAGGTGAATGGTTAAGTTGTGTTATTTTTACTGGAGGTATGATTATGACAGAGCGAAAAGAGAAACCGATTGTACTCGGAATTTGCGGAAGCGTGCGCAATGGATCGTGGAATGGAAAACTTTTGCGTGCAGCGGCCCATCATTTGCCTGAGAATGTAGAGTACCGCGAGGTTCAACTCGATGGGCTACCCTTTTACACACCGGAGCGCGAGGCCGATATTCCTGAATCTGTAAAAAGTTTGCTCGCGGAAGTGAATGCGGCGTCGGGTGTATTGATCGCATCGCCGGAGTATAATTTTACTATTCCCGCTGCATTGAAATGTGCGCTTGAGTGGTTGTCACGACCGACGATCGGGACACCGCTCGCAGGAAAACCTGTTGCAATCATGGGGGCGACACCCGGAAACTATGGTACTGCGCGGATGCAGATTCACTTGCGGGATATCCTGTTTGCAGTTGACGCAGACCCGATTCGCCGTCCAGAGGTCTTGTTGACACAGTGCATGAATAAATTTGACGCGAATGGCACGCTATCAGATACAGTCGCTGATGGGTTGATCAAACAACTTATTGACGCGTTTGCAAAACGGTTATCGTGACGGCGTGCGTACAACAAAAGAAAGAAACCCCACTTGCGGCGCAAATGGTCGCAGGTGGGGTTTTGGTTTGAAATTAAAAATTGGTACCCGTCTGCCCCGGCAGTGTGGCGTGTGTTGCGGAGAAACTGGCTGTATTCGTAAAAAATTCGTTTGTGATCCCAAAGTTCTTTCCGTTTGTATCTTGCATGCCCGTCCAGGTCGGATCGGCAATCAACCAGCCTCCCCCTGTATCGATGGAGAGCCACTCATGCGCGTCATACGCATTTTTGTCATTGAAATTCGGAGTTGTCCAATTCGCGTTTGCATTTCCGCCCACGGTCTGCACTGGAACGCCGACGGAGCGTAAGAGTGATGCTTCAAGCTCTGCAAAGTTTTCGCAGATGCCATTTTTCGCAGACCACGTTGCGCTCGCAGACTTCCAGACGTACTGTCCACCTGGCGACGCCTCGGCGACATTGTACGATAAAGTTCCCGCAACGTAGTTATTGATCGCGGCAACCGCCGTTTCAAAGCTCGGACTGTTTTCCAGAAGTTGATCAGCGGTTTGCGAAAATGCACGGCTCATATTGAAATCCATCGAGGCCGTCGGCAATAATCCCTGAAGTGCAGCGGGCAGAGTCGCACCGCTGATCGTCACGGTCTGATCGACCGTATATGACAGCGAGCCAGAGGTGCTCGTCAAATGGGCTAGGTAGTTTGGCTCATAGGTGAGTTCAACCTGCCCCGTAAACGGAGACTCAATCATGGCAGAAAAGTGTCCGCTCGCGTCAACCGGAAGGCGATAATCCCATGACTGGTTTCCGGCGTTTAGCAGAATACTGATCGAAGAAAGGCCGCCACTTACCGTCCCGGAAATGGGAATCCAGGTACCGACAGGTGAGTAAGACGTATACGATACATGTCCATCCGTCCCGGAAGAAATCGCCGTAAGCCCGGTTGAAGGCAGTGGCAAAATCCCTGTGTAGTCTGCCGGTACAGCGAATGGCACTGCACTCAATTGGCTCAGGCCGACCGTGATGACAAGCGGTATGCTGTACTGGCCATTCGTGACAGCTTGTACTGTGTAAACTCCCGGTTTTGTCGCTCGAAAGGTGGCGTAGGCAATCTGATTCGAGCCTTGGGTCCATGTTTCATTCGAATTTGTCGACAGCGTGGCATCTGGACTGTTAACAAGAAATGTCGTTTGTCCGCCATTTACACTCTGACCGTTTTTATACGCGAAGAGATAGAGCGTCTGATCAGGTTGTGCGTTTGCGATTGGAAGCGATGGCGCAGTGCTGTTCGCCGGGTTGTTCGTCTGCGCGGAGAGGTAGAAATCGCGACTCGCACGCGACCAGTAAGCCTGATCGCTTGTGGCGCTATTTTGCAACGTAACATGAGGGATGGTTTGCCCTTCTAGCGTTGGGAATCCACCGCTCACAGATGAGACGGGATTCGCGTTTAGCGCCGGCGGAGTGAAAGCAAGAGAATTCCCCGCTGTCGCACCGCTTGAACCGTTTATCGATACGCTGATACCAGCATTGCCAGACGTTGCAGTGCCAGTGATCCCGCTTGTGGTGATTGGGACTGTGGGTGGCGGAGGGCTTGTGGCAGGTGTCGTGTGCGTAGATGATACAGACCACGTTTGCCCGTCCCACGTGTTGTTGAGTGCGAGCGAATCGCGAAAGAGCTTCATGACGAAGTAAATCGGTATATACGTTGTCAAGGCATGGCTAAAAGGATCGCGGTAGACGATTTTTGGGATGTTGGCAAGGTAGGATGTTCCGTTAAGATCAATCTGCATATTTCCAGGCTTGATTGGGTGAAAAGGGGAGATGGCTTGGGACTTTGACGTTCCTGACATCAGGTTCCAGACGATCCCACTCCATGTGCTCATCAGGCGTTCTTTTTTTGCCAATTGCATGACATACCAGATCGGCATATAGGTTGTTCCGCCAGCCACAAAGCCGTAAGGGCGGCTGATGGTTACGCCGTCAAAACGAATCGCCATAGGTTTCATCGTGAAGCTTTGCGCATCTGTTTGTATTATTGAGCCGAGCGTCGTCATGACAAGGAGTGTCGCGGCTCCCGCCAAGCGGGCGAATCTCCGTGTTTTCATCAGGAACCTGACCTCCCTCTACGCGCGATTTGTCATCTATGATTCTATCGTAAATCGATCGATAACAAAAAGCGAGAGGTGAATGTTGCCACCTCTCGCACAATTCGTGTCGATTTCCTAAAATCTCAATCAATGAATGCCGAAATAGGCTTGCCGCAATGTGTCGTTTTGCGTGAGGTCATCCACCGCGCCTTGAAAGGATATTCTGCCGCTTTCAAGTACGGAAACACGGTCGGCCAACTCAAGGAACTTCGTGTTTTGTTCGGCGATGATCATCGTGACCGCTTCTTGTTTTAGGCTGCGAAGCAGATCGATCATCTGGTTCACGTAGAGTGGGGACAAGCCTGCCGACGGCTCGTCAAGCAGGAGGATCGAGGGTTTGCTCATCAAGGCCTTTGCGATGCCGAGCATTTTGCGTTGCCCACCGCTCAAACTGCCAGCGAGAGTGCGCTTTCGCGCCGCGAGATCCGGAAAGCGGTCGTACATCTCATGAAGCTGTGCCTTGCGTGCGGCAGTCGTTTGAAAATAACTGCCAAGCGTCAGATTTTCTGCGATGCTAAGCGACGGAACGACGCCAAGCTCGGACATGTACGCCATCCCTGAGCGTATGCGGCGATCCGTGCTCCAGGCTTCGATGCGCTGATCAAGGCATGTAATCTCGCCGCGCATGGGTCGAATCAAACCGACGAGCGTCTTTAAAAACGTGGTTTTCCCGGCGCCGTTTGAGCCGAGCAAAACGAGGGTTTCTGCGCGCTGTGCCATAAAGTCAATGTCCCACAGAATCTGTAGCGGACCGTAGCCGCTGGAGAGACCGCGCGTAAAAAGTGCTTGGCTCACGGCGTTCCACCTCCTAAATAAACACGCACGACTTCCTCGTTTTTGACTGCTTCATCGAGCGTTCCTTCAAAAATTTCTTTGCCTGCGTTCATCACGATGACGCGATCTGTGAGTTGTCGCACAAAACTCATCAGGTGTTCGACGACGATCATGGAGATTCCGCGGCTTGCCAAGCGTTTTAGGCGCTCAATGGTGACATCAAGTTCGTGTGGGTTCATCCCGGCGCCAAGCTCATCGACCAAAAGCAAAGCCGGGCCTGTGGCGAGCGCCCTGCCCAGATCAAGCAGTTTTTGTTGTGTGCTGTTTAGTGTTCCGGACTCTTTATTCAAATGATCTTCAAGCCCGATAAAGGCTGCGATCTCCTCGAGTCCCATGGCATCGCGGCGGACGAATGTCGCGGCGATTTGCAGGTTTTCGCGAACCGTCAAACCTTTGAAGGGGCGCGGGATCTGAAAGGTGCGGTTCATGCCCATGTGCGCGAGCCTAGAGGCGGATGTGCGGTGGATGTCTTTGCCCATGAAATGAATCGATCCGCGATCGGCGCGATACGATCCTGAGATGACGTTCATGCACGTTGTCTTTCCTGAGCCGTTTGGCCCCACCAGACCGAGGATTTCCCCTTTTTTCACATGAAAACTCATTCCTTGAAGAGCGGTAAAACTGCCAAACGTTTTTGTAACGTCGGCCACATTCAATACATCCTCAGGGGACATCGTAACCCTTCTTTCGAAACAGCGACATGATGCCGTTTGGCAAAAAGAGAACAAGCATGACGATAAGTACGCCATAGATCAACTGGAAATACTGTGGCGCAGAGATTCCAATCCAGTTGTAGAGGCCATACAGCACTACCATGCCGATGATTGGGCCAAGCAGGCTCGCGCCGCCGCCAAACAGGGTAAAGACGATCGCGAAGATGCTCACGTTCAAATCAAAGACGGTGTTCGGATAGAAAACGGAGATGTGCCAGGCGAACGCGCCGCCGACCAGGCCTGCGATCGTTGCGCTGAGCAGCCACGCCGTGATCCGCATGCGGACCACAGGGATGCCAGCCATCGCCGCGCTGACTGCGTCCTCGCGCGTCGCGCGAAGCGCAAGGCCCATGCGCGAATAGCGCAGGTAGGCAGTTGCCGCCAGCGTAAACGCGAGGATGACGAGCATCACGGTATAGCTTTCGGCGGGATTGTAAAACGCTTCGAGATTCATGCCGTAAGGTCCGTTTGTCACCGCTTGGAGCGCGGGGTTTGAGACTGTGTAGTAAATCATCTGGGATGCGGCCAGGCTTCCAATGGAGAAATAGGCGCCAGACAGTCGCAAAAGCGGTGAGAGCAGCAGTCCGACGATCAGCGCGGTGACCCCGCCGCCAAGGATCGCGACGATCGGGTTTAGATGGAAATCGGTCATGTAAAGGGACGCAGCATACGCGCCTGTGCCAAAGAATCCGACATAGCCAAACGGCAGATATCCGGTAAAACCATAAAGAATGTTGATCCCTTGCGCGAGCGCGAGATAGACCATGGCTTGAAACCACATGTCCTCATTGCTGTAAAGATGCGTGCCGACAGCAAAGAGAAGGAGCGTGACAAGAAGGACAAATCCGGCTTTGTAACCGTTACGCATTGCGCATCCTCCTGCCTAAAAGCCCACTCGGTTTGAGCAGCAAAATGATAAAGAGCAGGAGATAGGGTACGAGGCTTGACCAAGATGGCTGGTAACTTTCCATATACATCAGGGACAGGCCATAGATCATTCCGCCGACCACGGTCCCGATTGGGTTTCCGAGTGAGCCGATGATGATGATGGCAAAGGATGTGGTGGTCAGGTCAGTGCCCATGGTAGGGTCGATGCTTCCGATCATGAAAGGGCTGAAGACACCGGCGATTGCCGCGAGGGCAAGCCCGATCCCCATTGCGTACGCAGAGACGCGATGGACGGAGATCCCGGCGCTGGCTGCCTCTTCGCGATGGTTCATGACAGCGCGTGTCGCCACGCCAAGTTTTGTCGCGTAGAGATAGATGGAGACCAAAATGATCGCAAGCAGGCTCACAGCCGCCACGACAACCCAGGATTCCTCAAACCCTTGACCAAAGAGAAACACGGTGCCCGAGCCGAGCGCTGTGTAGTCAATGGAGCGTTGATTGTTGCCAAAGGCAATGACTGCCAGTGCCTGGATCACCTGGGACAGCCCGAAAAACAGAATGAGGGAGAGCATCTCGGGGTCTTGTGCGCGAAGCAGGCGAGGAACGACGAGATAGTAGAGTGCGCCGCCAAGCAAGATGAAGAGAAAAAAGACAAAAACCATCGTGACAAGCGGATTCATGTTCCACAAGGTATACGCAAAAAAGGCGGCAAATGCGCCGAGCATGATGAAATCACCGTGTGCGAGATTGACCATGCGCATGACGCCAAAAATGAGATTGAGTCCAATGGCCATCAAACTGAAATAGAGTCCAAAGAGGAGTCCGGAGAGAATCGTGTATGCAACCAAGGGTGTTTTCCCTCTTTCTAATACGTGTTAGCCAGTAGGAAGCGGGGTTATAAAAAAGCGCAGGCCCCTGCGCCTTTGCGCAGAAAGGGCCTGCGTACGTTTATGGCGTCAGTGTTGCAGGAATTTGACGGCAAGTCCCTTGCCGTGTTTTACGAGTTGTCCGACAGGCAAACGCTCGCCGATCTGCGCGCCTGTGCCGTTAATCTTGAACTGACCGTCGATCGTGCTCAGTTTTCCTGAAAAAGCATTGACGGCATGACGCATGCCAAGCTGCGTCAGCGTGGGGGAGGTTTCCAGCGTTTTTTGAATGATGAGTCCCGCGTTGTATCCGGCGATTGTCAAGAAATCGACGGGGTGGTGTTCAACGCGCGGGAACTGCTTTTCAAATGCGCTAAGCGGCATGCCAAAATTGACGCGATTGTACTGGAGCAGGGGTGGCGTTGGGTAGGTCAAGGTGTTGGCCAGGCCGCTTACACCGACGTTTTGCTGCATCAACTGCAGTTGTTGTCCTGGGAAGATGGTGAACACTTTTGGGAAATGAACACCGTTTGCATTCAGGCTTTGCAAAAAGGCGATGTCGTTGTTCGGATACCCAAACTCGACGACCGCTTGCGGGTTGCTCGCCGCAATCGCGTGGTCAATGATGGCGTAATTGGTCGTCGATGTCGGCACGCCGCCCGTGTAGACGGGTGTGATGTGCGCCGCTTTCAACCGATTGACCAGCGTGTTGTACTGGGACTGATCAAAGTCGTTTGTGTCGTACAGCACTGCGATGCGCTTGGTTTTTTGTTTTACCAGATAATCTGCGAGCGAATTCGGCCAGACGGCGGACGTCGGCAGCGACGTGAGCACGATGTATGGGTTTGATTTTGTGAAAAAGCTTGCGCCAGTTCCTGTCACGTCAAACAACAGCTGGTGATGCTCTTGCGCAATCGGCACGGCGACTGACGTAAGCACTGAGCCAAAGTCAGACACGAGGACGTTTACTTTATCCATCGTGATCAACTGGTTGTACAGGGTGGCAGCTGTTGTCGCGGAACTCTGGTCGTTGTACGCCTTGATGACAATCTTCACTTTTTTATGAAGCGCTTTCACGTATACGCCGCCTTGGCGATCAACGGTTGCAGCCCAGAATTTCAATCCATCGTAGGATGAGATCGAGGAGGTGGCGAAACTGCCGGACGATGCGTAGAGCGTGCCGATCACGAGTTGATTCGGCGTTTTGGCGGCGGCCGCAGGAAGCGTACCCATGCCGATCATGGAAAGAGAGGCGCTGAGTGTCAGCGCAGTGGCAAAGCGACGGCTGCGTGTGAAAAAGTGAATGGTAACCACGTCCCCTTCTGATGATGGTCAAAATAGAAGTAAAGTGCTTTCGTACGAATCCGAAACGCTGTTCTATTTTTGTGGATTCAGATGAATCATAGCGATTTGGCATGTTTTGGTCAATAGAATGATAAGAATCGAAATGTGGCGACACCTTTTTTATTTTTGTTCCTGTGCTATCTTAAGAGACAAAGCCTTAGTTCATGAATGAATGAATGAAAAAGACAGGTGGTTCTTTTATGTCATCAGAGGAAATGGATTACGAGTACAAGGATACGTTGATTGCAACGCTTGGCATTCGCGTGACGGAAATGACGCCTGACCGCGTCGTTGCGACGATGCCTGTTGCGGCGCCTACGCGCCAGCCGTATGGAATATTGCATGGAGGGGCGTCTGTAGCGCTCGCGGAAACGGTGGCGAGTCTGGGAACGGCGAACCTGATAGATCGGGAGCAAAAGGTTGCGGTTGGCCTTGAGATCAATGCGAATCACATTCGCAGCAAGGCGGACGGCGTTGTGACGGCGATTGGAACGCCGCTTCACAAAGGGCGTACGACCATGGTTTGGGATATTCGCATCTTAGACGAGCAGGAAAAACTCATTTGCGTGTCACGCTGCACAGTGGCGGTGATTGATCGTCGCGCCTGATCACGCGTCGCGAAATCGATGAAGAATGGGGGATTGCGGTGTGAACGTGCTTGATTTGTTTCGCCTTGATGGAAAGGTTGCGGTTGTGACAGGCGGTGGTCGCGGTCTTGGTCAACAGATCGCACAGGCGTTTGTGGAGGCGGGAGCAAGTGTCGTGCTCGCCTCGCGGCGCGTGGCGCAGTGTGAAAAGGTGCGCGACGAACTCGTGGCAAAAGGCGGGGACGCGCGCGCGTATCAGCTTGATGTCACTTCTTTGGAGTCCGTCCAAGACGTGGTTGAGCGAACCGTGGACGCGTTTGGCCACATTGATATCCTCGTCAATAACAGCGGCGCGTCGTGGGGGGCTTCTGCGCTTGAGATGCCGTATGACGCGTGGCAAAAAGTGATTCAAACGAATTTGACGGGGACGTTTTTAATGTCGCAGGCGGTCGGGCGACAGATGATGGCGCAAGGTGGCGGCAAGATGATCAACATCGCCTCGGTGGCGGGTCTTCGCGGTTCAGATCCAGACGCGCTTGACGCGGTGGGCTACAACGCCAGCAAAGGTGGCATCGTGACGCTTACAAAGGATCTCGCCGTCAAGTGGGCGCCGCATGGCATCTATGTAAATGCGATTGCGCCGGGCTTTTTCCCGACCAAGATGACAAGGGATGTGCTGGCAAACGGGTATGACCGAATCATCGCTGAAACACCGCTGCGGCGGGTGGGCAGCGATCGCGATTTGCAGGGTGCCGCGCTGTATTTTGCGTCAGCCGCCTCCGATTTTACGACTGGCCAGATTCTCGCGGTAGACGGTGGGTCGCTCGCGCGATGAGTGGTTGACGAATAAAGTCAAATTTTTTAGACTGTAAGTAGATTTAGAAATTGTGTTTCAAATATGAAACATACGTGACTGACGGTGATTTTGGCATAGAGTTGCACGAGATTTGATCAACGCGCGTTTCGCATGACCGCTTTTGCATGGAATGCAAGAGGGAGTGTGACCCAGTGAATTTCTCATTTCAAGACGATCTGCTCGAAATGAAAAAAATGGTTCAGTCATTTATCGCAAATGAAGTCGAACCGCACGCGATGAAGATTGAGGAAGAGGATCGCGTGCCTGACGCCATTCTTGAGGCGTCGAAACGGATCGGCCTCTTTGGCTTAAGCATTCCAGAACGTTACGGCGGACTCGGTCTTGACATGATTGGAAAGAGCGCAATATTTGAAGAACTAGGGAAAACAAGCAATGGTTACACGACGATTCTAGGCGCGCACAATGGAATCGGCTCAGTCGGAATCGTGGAACTGGGTAGTGAGGAGCAGAAACAGCGTTACTTGCCACGGATGGCACGAGGTGAATGGATCGGCGCTTTTGCCTTGACAGAGCCAGAGGCAGGATCTAATGCAGCGAATTTGAAAACGGTTGCAAAACGCGTCGGTGATCGCTTTGTCATCAATGGGCAAAAGATTTATTGCACAAATGCGCCTTTGGCAACGGTATTTACTGTCATGGCAGTGACACAGGCAGAAGCGGGCGCGAAGGGAATCACTTCTTTTATCGTAGAACGTGACTTTCCCGGGTTTCACATTGGCGCGGTGGAAAAAAAGATGGGACTTCACGGTTCTCATACAGCACAGCTGTATTTCGAGGATTTGGAGGTTCCTGTCGAAAATGTTCTGGGTGTTGAAGGAATGGGGTACGTCAACGCGCTCAAGATTCTCGCCAATGGGCGTGTTGGCCTCGCCGCCCGCTGTCTTGGATCGTCAGAGTACCTTCTTGATCGCTCACTCAAGCACGCGGCAGAGCGTGTCCAATTTGGGAAACCGCTCGCATCTCAGCAGATCATTCAGCACTATGTGGCGGAGATGGCGCTGGAGATAGAAACGCTGCGCGCTCTTTTGTATCGGGTTGCATGGATGATTGATCAAGGAGAACCCGCTGTCAAAGAAGCGGCAATGGCAAAATTATACGCGTCTGAAGTTTATCACCGCGTTGCGGATCGCGCGGTGCAGATCCACGGCGGGATTGGGTTTATCGCGGAGTACCCAATTGAACGTTTTTATCGCGACGCGAGAATAACTCGCATCTATGAGGGAACTTCCGAAATTCAGAAGAATATCATTGCAGACCGCTTGTTTCGCGAGCGTGGGGTGACGCTCTAAATCTTGACGCGTGCGCGTTTGTCGAAACGGTGATGAGGGAGAGGGCATCGTCATGATGGATTACCCGTTGTTGATTCGTTCCATGCTAGAGCGGGGCAGGTTGGTTGCGGCAGATCAAGAAATCGTGTCGCGCGACTTTCACGGCGTGATGCGTTACACGATGCGCGAGATGTACGCGCGCGTGTGTCAGCTTGCGCACGCGCTTGACCGTTTGGGGGTAAAGCCACACGAGCACATCGGATCGTTTGCGTGGAACAATCACCGTCATCTAGAACTGTATTTTGCAGTGCCCTGCAGTCAACGCGTCCTGCACACGATTAACATCAGGCTCTTTACAGAGCAGTTGGTCTATATTATCAACCATGCAGAGGATCGGCTGATCTTTATTGATGAAGATTTGCTTCCGGTTATGGAGGGTATTGCCGACAGACTGCCGCTTGTCGAGCGGTTCGTCGTCATGACGGATGCGCCGGAGTTGCCTGCAACCACGCTGAAAAACGCCCTTCTCTATGAAGATCTCATTCGCAGTGAGAAGACGGAGTATGCGTTTCCTGATTTTGATGAGTGGACAACGGCCATACTTGGTTACACCTCGGCGACGACGGGAATGCCCAAAGGGGTCGAGTATTCTCATCGCGGACTCTTTTTGCACTGCATGATGGCACTGGTAGGAGAACTCGGCGTGCGCGAGAGCGATGTATCCATGCCGATTGTGCCGATGTTTCACGTCAACGCGTGGGGGCGGCCGCTCGCAGATACTTGGATTGGCGCAAAACAAGTCTATCCAGGGAGCAGGCCGACTGCGAAAGATTTTTGTGAACTGATCGATCGCGAGCGCGTGACCTATAGTGCGGGCGTGCCGACGGTGTGGATGGGAATTCTCCAACACCTGAAGGCGAATCCTGGTGTTTACGACGTGAGCAGTGTGCGTTGCCTGCTTTCCGGCGGGTCGGCGCTTCCACAGTCACTAGTCGAAGTGTATGAGAAGGAACTCGGCATTCCTATGTATCAGGGATACGGGCAGACGGAGACGACGCCGATTACGTTTATCAGCTACCCTAAAAAGAAACACCAGAATCTACAGGGAGCCGAGCGATACCGCATTCGTGCGAAGACGGGCCACATCGTGCCAGGACTTGAAATGCGTTTGCTCGATCCGGATGGGAAGCCCGTGCCATATGACGGAAAATCGATGGGTGAGCTCTTGCTGCGCGGACCTTGGGTGCTTCGCTCGTACTATAAAGACCCGGAGAAGACGCGCGATGCGTTCTCAGACGGGTGGTTTCGCACTGGCGATATCGCGACGATGGATGACGAAGGATATCTGCAGGTTGTAGATCGCACGCGCGACCTGATTAAAAGTGGCGGTGAGTGGATCTCCTCTGTCGATCTTGAGAATGTCATCATGGGCCATCCCGACGTATTAGAGGCGGCGGTGATTGCCGTTCCCCACGAGCGTTGGCAAGAGCGGCCCATTGTGTGCGTGGTTTTGCGGCCTGAGGCGTCTGACAAGGTTTCAAAAGATGACATACTCAAGTATTTTGAGGGACGCGTTGCCAAGTGGTGGATTCCGGATGATGTGATTTTTGTCACGGAAATTCCGAAGACAAGTGTCGGAAAGTTTTCTAAAAAAACGCTGCGGGAACAGTATCAATCCGGAGTGCTCTAAATGGTTCCAAAGCATTTTGTGGTTGGTGGATGGAAGGGGGACAGCCATGCGCGTCATCTTTGAACGAAACGTTGCAATTCCCATGCGCGATGGCGTGACACTTCGCGCGAATGTGTATCGGCCAGAGACTGGCGGACCGTATCCGGTCTTGCTCACGCGCCACCCCTACGGAAAGGATACCGCGCTTAGCACGTCGCTTTTGGATCCGACCGCCATGGTGGAAGCCGGGTATATCGTTGTCATTCAGGATGTCCGTGGACGCTTTGCGTCAGAAGGCGATTTTCAAAGTTATGCACAGGAGTTTGAGGATGGCTATGACACGGTTGAGTGGGCAGCCAGTCTCCCTGGATCTGACGGACAAGTCGGCATGTTTGGCACGTCGTATTTCGGATATACGCAGTGGCAGGCGGCTGCGATGAAGCCCCCGTCACTCAAGGCGATTCTCCCCGTGATGACGTATAACGATGCATGGTATGGCTCGGCGATGCGCGGCGGGGCGCTCGAGTGGGGGAAACTCGCGAGTTGGTTTACAAACGCAATCGCGCTGCCTGAATTGCTGCGCAAAAAATGCGCAGATAAATCCTTGCCGATGATGGTGGCGCAGCTTGTCTCATTCTATGATCAATTGCCAATGCGTGGGATGTATGAGCTTCCACTCAATCGCTTCTCTATTTTTAAAGAACTCGATGTGCTCGGGGATCTCTTTTACGAAGCGTTTGACCATCCAGGTTATGACGCGTATTGGCAGGCAACGTCGATTCGACCGCACTTTGACGCGATTGAGATTCCGAGTTTTCACGTTGGCGGCTGGTATGACGTGTTCGCGCAGCCGACGATTGACAATTATCTTGAGATGAAACGGCGCGGACGTCACGCCCGACTGCTCATGGGACCGTGGTCGCATACCAATTACTCAGGGTTTGTCGGAGACGTTGACTTTGGCTTGGCGGCATCTGCGATGCTAAGGGATTTAAAGGAAGATCTGACGGGGCTTCACCGCAAGTGGTTTGATCTAACGCTAAAAAACAGCAACGCGTTTGGACTCGCAGAAGAGCCGCCGGTCACTCTTTTTGTCATGGGGGTCAACCGTTGGATCTCGACGGAATCGTGGCCGCTGCCTGACACGCACTTTGCTGCCTTCTATTTGCGCGAGGGGGAGGATGCGGCTTTAAAGAACGCGATTCTTGGCGGAGGATTGTCGCTGCAACCACCGGTGCAAAAGGAGTGTGCAGACAGCTATGATTATGATCCCGCAGACCCCGTCTTGTCGCGCGGCGGCAATCTGTTGACACATCCCGTCTATGGCGTGGGTCCTCACGACCAGCGCGCGATTGAAACACGCCCAGACGTGCTTCTTTACACGAGTGACGCGCTGGAAGAAGATCTCGCAATGATTGGCCCGATCACCGCAAAACTGTACGTGAGCAGTGACGCGGTTGACACGGATTTTGTCGTGCGCGTATGTGATGTTCATCCGGATGGCACATCGATCAACATTGTGGAGGGCATTCAGCGGATGCGCTATCGCGTGTCGGATCACGCGCCGTCGCTCATGACACCGGGTGAAATTTATGAGGTAGATGTTGATCTTTGGTCGACGGCCATGGTGTTTCAAAAGGGGCATCGCCTTCGTGTCCACGTGACGAGCAGCAGTTTTCCGCACTGGGATCGCAATTTGAACACAGGCGCAAACAACGGAACGACGACGGAGATGAAGGTCGCCCGCAATACCGTGTACCACACAGAGGAACACCCTTCGCACGTCGTGCTGCCGATCGTCACGCTTGCGTAATGAAAAGATGGGATGGTGAGACTGTGAACTTTTCTTTTACAGACAAAGTGAAGCGTTTGCAGGCGGAATTGAGCTCCTTTATGGATGAAGTCGTCTATCCCAATGAGCTTGTTTATGAGGCGCAATTGCAAGCGGCGAAAACGCGTTTTAGCATTCCCCCGATCATGGAAGAAATGAAGCGACAAGCAAAGGCCGCGGGACTTTGGAATCTTTTTTTGCCGGATGAAGAATTTGGCGCGGGACTCACAAATCTTGAATACGCGCCGCTTTGTGAGATTATGGGTAAATCGCTGATCGCGCCGGAAGTGTTTAACTGTTCCGCGCCAGATACGGGAAACATGGAGGTTCTTGCACGCTATGGAACAAAGGAGCAACAGGCAGAGTGGCTGCATCCGCTGCTCGCAGGTGAGATTCGCTCCTGTTTTGGGATGACGGAGCCGCACGTCGCGTCTTCTGACGCGACAAATGTTGAATCATCCATTGAACGCGACGGGGATGGGTATCGCATCAATGGACGCAAGTGGTGGTCGTCGGGCGCCGGGGATCCGCGCTGCAAAATCGCAATTTTCATGGGAAAAACAGATCGCAGCGCGCCGCGCCATCTGCAGCAGTCGATGATCCTTGTGCCCATGGATACAAAAGGGGTGACCATCGAACGCACACTCCCGGTTTTTGGCTATGACCACGCGCCGCATGGGCACGCCGAAGTGTCGTATGAGAACGTGTACGTGCCAAAAGAAAACATGCTGCTCGGAGAAGGGCGGGGTTTCGAGATCGCACAGGGACGCTTGGGGCCAGGGCGCATCCATCACTGCATGCGTTCGATCGGTGTCGCGGAGCGCGCGCTCCATCTGATGGTCAAACGCTCGAAAGAGCGCGTCGCTTTTGGCAAGGCTCTCGCGGATCAAGGTGTCGTTCGCACGTGGATCGCTGACTCGCGCATGGAAATTGAGCAGGCGAGGCTGCTTACGCTCAAGGCGGCGTACATGATGGATGAGTATGGGAACAAAGCGGCTCGCAAAGAGATCGCGATGATCAAAGTCGTCGCACCCAATGTGGCGCAGCGCGTTTTGGATCGCGCGATTCAGTTGTTTGGGGCAGCTGGTGTGAGTGAAGATTACCCACTCGCGGCGCATTTTGCCAACATTCGGACGCTGCGTCTTGCGGACGGTCCTGACGAGGTGCATCGCGATTCGATCGCACGCCTGGAACTTGCAGACAAAGGATGAAATCCGATTCACCTTTGTTTGCTCAATGTCAGAAAGAATATACCTCATTTTGCTCTTTGGTATCAGAAAACTATAAATATTTTATGTTTAGGAGGTGATGCTTGCAGAACGGTTGTGTGTGAGTTCGTGGCGCTGTCAGCAATCTTGTCGATTTCTCGGGGCACGAAGGTTGGATTCGCAAATAGAAAAATTGGGGGTCATGGAATGAAGAAAACGCGGATAAAATCAATGGCTGCTTTGACAGGTCTTGCAGTGCTCACATGGAGTGTCGGAGGATCATCTGTATTCGCGTCGACCGCGCAGCCGCTCGCCGCACATCACACGATGAAACGTGCCTCATACAGCCAGGGTGCAAGCAATACACAAATTGTTCTTGGAACCTCAGGTCCGCTGACAGGGCCGATCGCCGCCTATGGGGCCATCGCCCAAGGGGAAAACGCCTACTTTAATTTTGTTAATTCAAAGGGTGGCATCAACCACCGCAAAATCAAACTCATCATGCTTGATGATCAATACCAGCCTGACAAAGCGGTGGCCAATGCGCGCGCGCTTGTATCAGACGGCATTTTTGCGGCTGTCGGAACCCTTGGCACCGCCACAAATCAAGCAGCGGATCCGTTCTTGCTGCGTGCAAACATTCCAGTGACCTCTGTCGCGACAGGATCAAGTGCGCTCACTGTTCCGGTTGTCCCACTGCGCTTTGGACTCGAACCGACTTACACGTTAGAAGGGCATGTGATGACCCGATGGGCGATTATGCACAATCACATTAAAACCATCGGTGTCTTTTACCAGAATGACGACTTTGGGAAGGAAGGACTTAATGCAATTGTGCAAGAAGCGGCGCGTTATCATGTGCGGGTTGTCGCAAAGGTGGCTTACAATGCGACCGATACAGATTTTTCCACGTATGCGCTGAACATGAAGCGGGCGCATCCGCAAGCGGTGTTTGAAATCGGTGTGCCAGAACCGACGGCCATGTTTGAAATCGGGATGATGCAACTCGGCTTTCATCCACAGCAGTACGTGACGTATGTTTCCGGGGATCCGATCATGTTTAAACTGGCAGGAAAAGCATTCGACGGCGCGTATACAGACGGCTGGCTGCCCCTGCTCAATTCGCCGAAAACGGCTACATTCCGCGCGTGGTTCAAAAAAACATACCCTAACACTCCACCTACGCTGCTCGCGCTCAGTGGGTGGGTTGATGCACAGGTCGTCGCACACGGTCTTGCCATGTGTGGAAATACACTGACGACTGCGAATTTTATCAAACAGATGAACAGTATCAGAAACTGGCGAGGCGCTGATACATCCTCTCCTGTCACGTATACACCCACGAACCACTTTGGCGTCGACGCTATGTACATGCTGCAGGCTGACGGAAAGACGAAGCAACTTGTGCCAAAGTCAGGGCTCATCTTTTATCACCAAGTCGGCAGCTCACTGAATTGAAGATTGGCTAGACGGGAAGATGGGGGAGGCGGGTGTGAGATGCTTTGGCAAACCATCTTGAGTGGGCTTGCTGTAGGGAGTCTGTATGCGCTTTCGGCAATTGGGCTTGTGCTTATCTTTAAGACTTCAAATATCGTCAATTTCGCGCAGGGCCAGATGGCAATGCTCTCTACGTTTGTCGCGTTTCAAATGCTTACGCGTTGGGGGGCTCCTTATTGGCTGGCAGCTTTCGCCTCCCTCGTCTTTGCGCTGGCCTTCGGTTTTTTTGTCTACATTGTTTTTCTGTCACGTCTAAAACGAGCTGAGATTCTTAGCCAAATTATCTTGACACTCGGCCTCTACCTCGTTTTTCGCGGCGTAGCAGGTGTTGTATGGGGAAATGTGCCGTTCACCATGCCGGCTGCAGTATCCACAAATACCGTCCATGTCGGTTCAGCCGTCGTCACGTGGTACCAGCTTTTTATCATGTTGGTAACTGTTCTCATGATGCTGGCATTTTACGCATTGTTTCGGTATACGAAAACGGGACTTGCGATGCGGGCTGTGTCACAGAATCAGCAGGCGGCGCAGCTTATGGGCGTTTCTCTCACGCGCGTCTATGGCGCGACGTGGGCGGTAAGCACTGCGCTTGGCGCCATCGCGGGTCTTTTGATCGCGCCGATTCTCTTTTTGTCGCCGTCCTTCATGGATTCCGTCGCTGTTAAGGCGTTTGCCGCGGCCGTGCTTGGGGGATTCTCTTCGCTGCCAGGGGCTGTGCTTGGCGGCCTTCTTTTGGGTGTGATGGAGAGCGTCTTTGGATTCTACATTTCGACAGATCTCAAATCCACCTTCGTTTTTCTATTGATCATCGCCATTCTTTATGTGCGGCCGCAGGGATTGTTTGGAGTGCGCGAGGTGAAAAAGGTATGACGAATGCTCGCCGATTGCGCATGGTCCGTTCACTTGTCGTAATCCTTATTGCACTTGCCGCGCCATTTGCGGTCATACCGTTTGGCTCACAAATGTCGTACATTCTTGACATGAGTCTCATCTTTTGCATTGTCGCAGTCTCGCTCAACCTTTTGACAGGATTTAGCGGTCAGGTCTCGCTTGGTCACGCCGCATTTATCATGGTGGGCGAGTATGTTTCCTCTTTGCTCACGCTGGATCTCAACTGGTCGTTCTGGATTGCATTGCCCATGAGTGCAGTGGTGACGGGGATCGTTGGCTTTCTCATCGGGCTGCCGGCAGTTCGGCTGTCGGGCAATTTCCTCGCCGTTGCAACCATGGGATTCAGCTTTGCCATCCCAGAACTCGCGTTAAAATGGTCTAACCTAACCAACGGATCAAGTGGGCTCATGCCTGCACGCCCGGTATTTTTTTCGTTTGTCTTGGGAAGCGACCAAGCGTATTACTTTCTCATTCTCGCCTGTCTTAGCGCACAAGTTCTCGTCATGAAAAATCTTCTAAGGAGTCGTACGGGTAGAGCCTTTCAAGCGATACGCGACAGCGAAATTGCCGCACAATCATCCGGCGTTCGCGTGGGTTATCATAAGGCGCTCGTGTTTTCCATCAGTGCCGGATTTACGGGTCTCGCGGGCTCGCTTTACGCACACTACATTAATTTTGTATCTCCAAACGATTTCACCGTTCAAGATTCTTTTCTCTTTTTGGCGATGATCGTCGTCGGTGGACTCGCGTCGATACCTGGTTCCATTCTGGGTGCGATCGTGATGAATACAATCAATCAGCTTTCCAGCAGCTTTGGCCAATACTCCATCATTTTGGTAGGAGCGGTCATGGTTTTGGCTGTTTTGCTCTTTCCTAAAGGCCTTGTTTCACTTCGCCTGCCCCGCAGACGAAATACGCCGCGTTCATCGGAGCGGATCGTCAGAGTGACGAGGGAGGTGGAATCTGCCGATGTTCCTTGAATTTGACCGTGTCACACTTCGGTTCTCAGGGTTGATCGCTTTAAAGGATGTGTCTCTCTCGGTGGACGAGGGTGGCGTGTTTGCGATCATTGGTCCAAATGGCGCCGGAAAAAGCACCATGTTGAACTGCATATCAAGGATCTACACACCTCAACAAGGTGCGATCCGCTTCATGGGAGAGGATCTTTTAAAGGTACCTCCAGATCGCATTAAAGCGCATGGCATTGGGAGAAGTTTTCAGAACATGGAGCTGTTCGCAAAAATGACCGTTGAAGACAATTTGCTTGTCGGAGGTCACTGCGCGCTTCACACGAATCCTTTCTCTGAAGCGCTTGGATGGTTCAAGGCGCGTGCGAGCGAGCGCGAGGCGCGCAATCGCGTGCAGCACGTCCTTGAATCGTTGGGAATCGCAACCTATTCCAAACATATTGCCGGGAGTCTTCCGTATGGTATTCAAAAAAAGGTGGATGTGGGTCGCGCTCTAATGGGCGCACCGCGCCTTCTCTTGCTTGATGAACCTGCGGCCGGATTGAATGATTCGGAGACAGAGGAGCTTGGAAACTGGATCTGTACAGTGAAACAGGCGATGAATACGACAGTGGTCATGATTGAACATGATATGAGTCTTGTCATGAGCATCTCTGATCGGATCGCCGTTCTTGATTTTGGAGAACTGATTGCAGTCGGGACGCCAGGCGAAATTCGGCAGGATGATCGAGTGATTCGCGCATATCTGGGGAAGGAGGCGTAAGAATGCTTGAACTTGATCGCGTTGTCAGCGGGTATGGATCGATCCGCGCACTTCACGGGGTTTCGCTCAATGTTCCGCGTGGTTCCATCGTTACGGTCCTTGGTGCAAACGGTGCGGGAAAATCCACACTTTTACGTGTTGTCTCAGGTCTGCTTCCAATTTGGGGCGGCGATCTAAAATGGGAAGGACGGTGGATGACAAAAAAATCGACGCGTGAAATGGTGCGCTCAGGAGTCGCGCATTGCCCAGAAGGCAGACAAATCTTCCCGCTGCTTACCGTCTACGAGAATTTACAGATGGGCGGATATCTGCGTGAGGATCGAAAAACCGTAAAGCGATCGATGGATCAAGTCTTCTCCTTTTTTCCAAGATTGAAAGAGCGTGCGAAGCAACGCGCAGGGACGCTTTCTGGCGGTGAGCAACAGATGCTGGCGATTGGGCGATCGCTCATGTCACATCCCAGACTATTGTTGCTTGACGAACCATCCCTTGGCATTGCGCCAAAATTGGTGCAGGAGATTTTCGGTATTTTGCGTGTGATCCAAGAAGAAGGAACTGCGGTTCTCCTTGTCGAACAGAATGCTCGACTTGCATTACAACTCGCAGATTACGCCTATGTACTTGAGTTGGGGAGAGTTGTCATAGAGGGCACAGGTTCTGAGCTTGCGAAAGATTCGCGCGTCGAAGAACGCTACTTTGGTGTACGCGATGCCGCGATGTAAAAAAGGGGGGCGTGCCGATGGCAGGCGTTTCGTTTACAACGCTTGAAGAGGCGGCCCGCAATGTCAGATCGGGGATGCGAGTTATGCTTGGGGGGTTCGGCCTTGCGGGAGTGCCCGACCAACTTGTATTCACAGTGCGCGAAAAAACAGACGCGCGCGATTTGACCGTGATTAGCAACAATCTTACTGTGGGTACGCAAGCGGATAAGCTTTTTCAAGAAGGTCGAATAAAAAAGGCGATTGGCTCTTATTTTACGACGAATAAAAGCGTGGTGCAGGCGTATCGTCAAGGGCGCGTAGAGATTGAACTGCTTCCGCAGGGGACGTTTGCTGAGGCGATTCGTCTAGGCGGTGCTGGGATTGCCGCATTCTACACGCCGACGGCTGCGGGAACGGAACTGGCGGCCGGAAAAGAGGTTCGTTTGTTTGATGGCCGCGAGCATGTTTTGGAACGCTCGCTGCGTGCGGACGTTGCATTGATTCACGCCTATAAAGCAGACGCGGCAGGGAACCTGGTATACCGCAAATCTTCCCGCAATTTTAATCCGTTGATGGCGATGGCAGCCGACATGGTGATTGCTGAGGTGGAACAGGTTGTCGCAGTCGGGGAACTGGATCCGGATGAAATTGTGACACCCTTTGTTTTTGTAGATCAAGTGGTCGAATTGGCGAGGGGGTGAGTGCTATGGGAAATGCTGCAGGTGCGACAGAGACGATAGGAAAAAGCGAGATCGTCAGACGGAGAATCGCCTGGCGCTGTGCGCAAGAATTGACGGCAGGCGTTGTGAATTTGGGGATAGGGATTCCCGCGTATGTTGCGGATTATCTTCCGCCGACAGGGGTTACGCTGCACTCTGAGAATGGGGTGCTAGGCGTTGGTCCGGCGCCAGACGCAGCGCAGGTTGACCCCGATCTCGTGAATGCCACAAAGATGCCAATCACCGTGTTGTCGCACGCCTCTTTTTTTGACAGTGCGCTCTCTTTTGCCATCATGCGCGGAGGACACCTTGACGCGACCGTCGTAGGGGCGCTTCAAGTCGCAGAAAATGGCGATCTGGCGAGTTGGGCTGTTCCCGGCGAAGATGTGCTCGGCGTAGGCGGAGCCATGGATCTTGTGGTAGGGGCGCGCCGCGTGATTGCGGCGATGACTCACACGACGCCGCAAGGTGCAGCGAAACTCGTCGCACGCTGCACGTATCCGCTGACGGCGCCATGTTGTGTGGACACGGTGGTGACGGAGCATGCGGTCTTTCGCATCGTTGACGGACGCATGATCCTTGTCGAGCGACAGGCGTCTACATCGCTTGAAGCGCTGTATGAAATGACCGATGCCGCATTTGATGTACATCCAGCGTGCGAAGTTGCCGTATTTCCGTTTTGACGCATGGCAGAACTGACGCGGAGGGATTCGGGATGAAGCTTGAAGAGTTTCGACACTTTGTAGGATGTTCCTCGCGGCCTGTTCGCAATGAGATTGAAAAAGGGGCGATTCGTAAATTTGCCACGGCGATTGGCGATTTCAATCCACGCTATCACGACGACTCGCTGCGGGATGACGGCAGGTTGCTCGCACCGCCCACGTTTAGCCGCACATTTGAATACGGCTCGATTGAGGGACTTTCGTATGCGCGCGAAGGTTTGATTCACGGTGAGCAGGCGTTTGTGTACTACCAACCTCTTTATTCAGGGGAGACGGTATTTTGCCGTACGACGCTGCGCGACGCGTATGAGCGGTCAGGGACACTTGGCGCGATGATCTTTTTGGTTTACGGACAAGAGGTGCGCCGTGCGGATGGCGAACTTCTTGAAGCATCCACGTCCGTCATTATCTTTCGCGACAAGGAGGGGGTGTGATGACGTTCTCATTTATGCTTGGTGAAGAATTGCCAACGCTCACCAAACCACCGGTATCGCGCACTCAACTTGTTCAATATTCCGGGGCTTCCGGTGATTTTAATCCTATCCACACGGTGGATGAGGCGGCGGTGGCTTCAGGGCTGCCTGGCGTCATTGCGCACGGGATGCTCACGATGGCGTTTGTGGGACAAATGTTGACGGATATGCTCGGAGATTTGGGAGCGCTGCGTGAGTGGAAGGTACGCTTTCGCGATATGGTGTTTCCCGGCGACGTAGTCACGTGTGGGGGGCGCGTGAGAGAGCGCGCAGAAGAAGGGACCATCACGCGCGTGGTGTGCGACGTGTTTGCGCGCACACATGATGAGCGTGTCGTCATCGCGGGAGAAGCCATCCTGACGATTGCAGCGCAGGGTGACTCATGAACGATTATCACGTTGCATCCGTCAGCCTGGCAGCGCAGGCGCTTAAACTTCTCGCTCGCTATAAGTACAGAAGCTGCACATTGACTGAGCTTTCAGAGGCGCTTCATGTCAGTAAAACGACATGTCTTCGCGTGATGCGCACACTCGTGAACGAAGATTTTGTGCACTACGATGAGGGGACAAAAAAATACGGATTAGGGCCTTATTTGATTCCTCTTGGCAATCGCGCGTCTGAACTCATCAACTCTGTTGCGTGTGCCACGCAGGAAATGCGCAAGGTGGCCGCGGCGACAGGCATGACGACGGTGCTTGTGCAACGGATGCGCGATGATCGCTTAATGTACATTGCGACCGCCGAGGCGCCGCGCGATGAGATTCGCATCAGCGTTTCGATCGGTCAGCAATTTCCGCTGACGGCTGCCGCGTTTGGGCGCTGTTTTCTCGCGTTTGAGCCTGAAGCGCAGTGGGAGAGATATACGGCCCGCGGACTTCAAAAGTATACAGAAGGCACCGTGACAGACCCCCTTGAATGGCGAAGGAGACTTTTGGAGACGCGAAAGCACGGTTTTGCGGTATCGCATGGAGAGTCGCGCGAAGGACTCTCGGCGATTGCTGCACCTATTTTTGGCGCGCATGATGTTCCGTTGTTGGTGATGGCTTGTATCGCGTTTACTTCCCAACTGCGCGAAGAGGATTTGGAAAATGCAGTGAACATTTTGCTGCCTGTCACCAAAAGGCTCTCCATGGGGAGTTTTCACGCCTATGTTTCGCAAATTTAGGGTGAGGAGGACATGTCATGGCGCGGCGTGAACAGCTTGGAACCGAACAGGATCTCGCTGAGATCATTGACGTGCGGGAAGGGGAGGAGCTGGACCTTTCCTCGATTGTTCCTCTTTTAAAAGAGCAGATCCTGGATCTCCCGGACGGGGAGTGGACTGTCTTCCAGTATGCGGCGGGGCGCTCTAACCTCACGTACCTGATCAAGTGTGGCGCCTGGGAAGCTGTGCTGCGCCGTCCGCCGCTTGGTCCGGTTGCGCCAAAGAGCCACGATATGCTTCGTGAAGCGCGCATTCTTTCTTCCATACACGACGTGTTTCCGCTCGCGCCAAAGCCGTATCTCATCGTGAGCGACGTCTCCTTTCTCGGTGTCCCCTTTTATGTGATGGAGCGAAAAACAGGTGTGTGTGTCGACGCACATTGGCCGACGGCCTATCCGCGCAATGCAGAAACGGGCGCAAAGATGTCAGAGGCGCTGCTCTCGACGATGGTGCGCCTTCACAACCTATCGATCGAGGATGAAGCGATCGCCAAACTCGGAAGACCTGTTGGATATATGCGCCGCCAGACTGAGGGGGTGATTCAGAGGTATTCTATGGCGCAGACGGAAGAGATTCCAGAGGTCGAGTATGTTGCGGACTGGCTGCTTCGTCACATTCCCGAACGTTCGGAAAACGCGCTGATCCACAATGACCTAAAGTTTAACAACATGCTTTTGTCGCAACACGACGCGGCAGAGGTGACAGGTGTTCTCGATTGGGAAATGACGACACTCGGCGATCCCCTCTCAGATCTCGCTATTACGCTTAGTTACTGGGTGGAACCGGACGACGACCATCAGGGGTTGCGCAGCGTGACACGCTATGGCGCGGCATATGGATTCATGACGCGTAAAGCGTTTGCAGAGGCGTATGCAAAGTGCACGGGAAGAGATCTTTCGCAGATGGACTTTTACATGGTGTTTGCGTCTTTCAAAGCGGCGGTAATCGCGCAACAGATTTATGCACGTTATCAAAAAGGCCAGACGTCCGACCCGCGCTTTAGAGAACTCGGCGCACACGCGCGAAGAATGATCCTGCGCGCGCATGACATTGCGCGCGGGGCGATGTGGTAGTGAATCTTTATGAATCGGAGTGATTTTCGTGACAAGAAAAGATGGACGTGTTGCGATGGTAACAGGTTCGGCAAGAGGGATTGGCGCGGCGACGGCGATCCGTCTTGCGGCTGATGGCGCGGCGGTGGCCGTCATTGATCTGCACGAAAAGAGTTGCCAAGAGACGGTGGAGGCGATTCGCGCGGGAGGCGGACAGGCGATTGGGATTGGTTGTGACGTTTCTCAGGCGGAGAGTGTCAAGGCGGCCGTCGAGCAGGTGGTGAGCGCGTTTGGGCGCTTGGATATCCTGGTGAACAATGCGGGGCTTACGCGCGACAATCTGCTCTTTAAGATGACCGATGAGGATTGGGATGTCGTCATGAGTGTGCATCTGCGCGGAAGTTTTCTCTGTTCGCGCGAGGCACAAAAACATATGGTGCAAAACCGCTATGGAAAAATCGTCAATCTCAGCAGCACGTCTGCACTTGGCAATCGGGGACAGGCGAATTACGCAGCCGCCAAGGCGGGCCTGCAAGGTTTTACAAAGACGCTCGCGATTGAGCTCGGGCCTTTTAACATCAATGTAAACGCGGTTGCCCCCGGTTTCATCGACACGGATATGACGCGGCAGACAGCGGCCCGCATCGGCCTCGATCCAGAAGAGAACATTCGGCGTGCAATAGAGGCCATTCCGCTGCGGCGTGTGGGTGTCCCGAGTGACATCGCGAACGTCATATCCTTTTTGACGAGTGACGAAGCATCCTATGTGACGGGCCAGGTCCTTTATGTGAACGGAGGGCGATGATATGTACGATTTCAGTCCGAGTCAAGAGCACGAATCCGTTCGCTCGCTGGTTCGCGCATTCGTTGATCGCGAGATCATGCCAAACATCAGGGCGTGGGACGAGGCGCACCATTTTGAAACGGGTATTCTCCGCAAGCTTTCAGACCTTGGACTGATGGGAGTGTGTATCCCCGAGGCATACGGCGGGGCGGGGATGGATTATAACACGTTGGCGGTCGTTTGTGAGGAACTTGAGCGGGGTGACACGGCATTTCGCACGGCGGTGTCTGTTCACACGGGGCTTAACTCGATGACCCTGCTTCAGTGGGGAAGTGAGGCGCAGAAGCAGAAATTTTTGGTTCCCCAGGCTAAAGGAGAGAAGATTGGCGCGTTTGGACTCACCGAACCGGATGCCGGTTCTGATGTCGCGGGAATGCGCTCTACCGCGGTTTTAAAAGGGGATCACTACGTGCTCACGGGGAGCAAAATCTGGATCTCGCTCTCGGATGTAGCAGATCACTTTTTGGTGTTTGCTTATACGGATCGAAACTTGCGGCATAAGGGGATCAGCGCATTTGTCGTGGAGCGTGGGATGGCAGGCTTTTCGACGCGCCCGATTCGCGGAAAATTGGGCATTCGCGCTGGAAATACGGGAGAACTCATCTTTGATGACGTCTGTGTGCCTGTTGAGAACAGGATTGGCGAAGAGGGAGAAGGGTTTAAAATCGCAATGTCGGCCCTTGACAATGGCCGCTTCACGGTGGCGGCAGGCGCCTGCGGTACCATCATGGCTTGCCTGGAAGCGTCTTTGGCGTATTGTGAGCAGCGCGAGACGTTTGGAAAGAAGATCGGGGAGCGCCAACTGGTTCAACAGATGATCGCGAAAATGGCTGCAAATCTTGAAATTTCTCGCCTGCTCGTCGCGAAAGTGGGCTGGCTAAAAAACCGCGGCGTGCGCAATACGCGGGAGACATCTCTCGCTAAATGGGTTTCATGTGACGCAGCGTTTGAAGCTGCGAGTGACGCGATTCAGATACACGGCGCGTATGGCTACTCTAGTGAATATCCGGTTGAGCGATACTTGAGAAACGCTAAAGCGCCTGTCATCTACGAGGGGACGCGAGAGATTCACACCATCATGCAAGCGGAATACGCCCTAGGCTATCGCAAAGATACTGCGCTGCGCGCCATGCTTCCCGCGTGGCCGTTTGCGCGCATCGAGGAGGAATAGCGATGGAAAACGTGTGGATTGTGGATTATCTGCGTACGCCGATTGGTCGCCAGGGTGGTGTTCTCAAAGGCGTGCGGCCGGATGATCTCGCGGCGCATGTCATCAAGACGTTGGTAATGCGTACAGAGATTGATCCACTGGGCATTGACGAGGTTGTGATGGGGTGTGTCAATCAGGCAGGGGAAGACAATCGCAATGTCGCGCGTATGGCGGTCCTTTTGGCCGGACTCCCCGTCGAAACTCCTGCCGTCACGGTGAACAGATTGTGCGCTTCGGGACTTGAGGCGGTGAACCAGGGTGCGCGTTCCATCATGGTCGGAGATGCGGATGTGGTGGTGGCAGGGGGAGTCGAGAGCATGACGCGTGCGCCGTGGGTCTTGCAAAAACCAGATGCTGCAACGCCACGCGGCAATCAGACGCTTTGGGATACGGCGCTTGGGTGGCGCATGGCGAATCCGGACTTTCCGTATCCGACCGAGAGCATGGGAGAGACGGCGGAAAATGTCGCGCAACTGTACCAGATTGATCGCGTTGCGCAAGATGAATTCGCATTCTTGAGTCAAAAGCGCGCTGCGCAGGCGGTGCGATCAGGAATTTTGGCGCAAGAGATCGCGCCGATTGAGGTTAAACAGGGAAAGCAAACCGTGCGGATTGATCAGGATGAACATCCGCGGCCAGAAACCACGATGGAAGGGTTGGCGGCGCTTCGGCCGGCCTTTAAGCCGGACGGGACGGTGACTGCGGGAAACAGTGCAGGAATAAACGATGGTGCCGCGGCATTGCTCCTCGTTTCAGAGCGACGCGGGCGCGAACTCGGCGTAAAGCCGCTCGCGCGGATCAGGGGAAGCGTCGCGACAGGCGTTCATCCGAGTACGATGGGGCTTGGTCCCATCTCTGCGGTACGCAAGCTCATGGTTAAAATGGGGCTCACGATGGATGAAATTGACTGGTTTGAATTAAATGAAGCGTTTGCGGCACAGGCTCTCGCGTGCATTCGTGAACTTTCTCTCCTTATAGAGCGTGTGAACCCACATGGCGGGGCGATCTCGCTTGGCCATCCATTAGGATGTTCTGGCGCGCGAATCCTTGGTGCGTTGGCACTCCAATTGCAGCGCAGCGGCGCGCGCTATGGTGTCGCTACTCTGTGTGTAGGGCTCGGTCAGGGAGTTGCGACACTGCTCGAACGCGTTGAGTAAAGAATTTCAACCAAATCTTTGCACCGAGAAAAGAGATATTTTTGCGATTTCCGAAATGACTACTTGATCTTCTCATTCTCATGAACTATGTTTAGAACATAGTTCTATTTTTATTAATTGCGAAAGTAAGCGCTTCCAGAAAGGGGCTGATTTACTAGACAAGATTTGGCGTTTTTTTGAATACGAATTCAGAAGTAGCGCCGAATCGGCGATGCACCGAAATCCGGTTTTTGGATGGCAAAACATGACGGGAGAAAGAGGGGAAAACTTTGTTTCAACAAATCCTGATGCCTGTGGGACAATCGCTGTTCGGGTCCTTCCTTGTTGGCTTTATTCCTATTCTTGTCGTTCTTATCATGCTGGGCATTCTACGCCGGCCGGCGTGGATCAGTGCGTTGACTGGTCTCATCGTGGGGGTCGTAATTGCACTATTTGTTTGGAAAATTCCCGCGAACCGCGCTGTCTCTGCGATGCTTGAGGGGGGCGTCTTCGCGCTCTGGCCGATCATGTGGATCGTATTCGCCGCGATGTGGCTGTACAATATCAGCCAGCGGACAGGTTCGTTTGAGCTGTTCCGGCGCTTTATGTATCGACACGCCACAAAAGACAAGCGAATTCAAGTATTGATCATCGCATTTGCGTTTGGCGCACTCATGGAAGGGATTGCTGGATTTGGGACACCTGTCGCAATCGGGGCGGCGCTTCTCATGGGACTTGGATTTCCAGCGCTTGAAGCAGTCGTCTACACGCTGATCTTTGACACTGCCCCTGTTGCGTTTGGCGCGCTTGGGGTTCCGATCACGGCGCTTGCCGGCGTGACAAACCTCCCTGCGGGAGACCTTTCTTCGATGGTTGGACGCCAATTGCCGTTTTTCGCTTTTATTCTTCCGTTCTATGTGCTGCTTGTTTTGGGCGGCCCGAAAGCGCTTAAAGGCGCATGGCCTGCCGCGCTTGTTGGCGGCTTATCATACTCCTTGACGCAGTTTGCCGTCTCAAACTTCTTGGGCCCGCAGTTGCCAGACGTCTTGGCGGCGCTTGTGTCGCTCGTCTGCTTAATTGGCTTTACAAAGATCTGGACGCCAAAAGACACAGAGCAGTATCAGACCTACGCCAACTCGGTTGCCGCAGAGACGGCGGCGACAGGCAGCGGTACATTGCCTGAACTGACGGGTGCGCAGTCGTTCAAAGCGTGGCTGCCGTGGCTGATGATCACTGCGATCGTTATCATTTGGACATTCCTAAAGATCGCGGCGATCGGCACGACGAATGTGAAGTGGCCAGGACTTGATAAACTCGTCTATCTGACGCTCTATCACAAAGCGTATGATGCAGTCTGGGTGTTCCAACCGCTCGGCTCTGGTACGCCCATTCTTGTGGCTGTTATTTTGACAGCCATCTTATTGCGCGTCGATATGAAGACGTTCTGGTTGGCGGCATCTGATACGTGGAAACAGCTGCGGTTTGCCATTCTCACGGTTATGGAGATTGTGGCGCTTGCTTATCTTTACAACTACTCGGGGATGGCTTATACACTCGGACTCGCAGTGGCCACGGTGGGCGCTTTCTTTCCGTTTCTCTCCGCATTTCTCGGTTGGATTGCCTGCTTTCTCACAGGGTCGGACACGTCGTCAAACGTTTTGTTTGGCAACCTTCAGGTGGTGGCTGCAAAGCAGCTTCACTTGAATCCTGTGTTAATGGCGGCCACGAACTCGAGCGGTGCGGTCATGAGTAAAATGATTTCGCCGCAAAACGTGACGACAGGCGTTTCTACGGGTCCTCTTAAGAATCAGGAAGGGCTCGTCATCCGACGCACGTTTATGCACAGCGTTATATTGACGCTGATTCTTGGCGTGTTGGTTTTCCTTCAGGCGCATGTGCTCTCGTTCATGGTTCCGTAGTGTCTTTGCTTACATCTCCATGGTATCACCAGGGGCCGCGCAAGTTGGTCTCTGGTGATTTCTTTTCGCACGAAACCTTGAAGTGTGCTAGAGTGAAAGCAGTGGAGTGTGTATCAGAAATGTGAACGTTTGGTGAAGGCAGGTTCTTGACAATGGAAGATTATACAGTCAAATCAGTGGATAAGGCGTGCCTTTTGCTCGAAGTGGTCAGTCGCTACCCGCAAGGGGTGGCGATTACAGATCTCGCGACACAGGTGGACATGTATAAAAGCACAGTGCACCGCCTTTTAACGACGCTATCGCGACGCGGCTATATTGAGCAAGATGGGCAAACGGGGAAATACAAATTGGGGTATGCCCTGCTCGATTTAGGGATGAAGCTTCTTTCTTCCATTGATTTGCGCGCTGAAGCGGCGATTCCCTTGCGCGAACTCGCGGATTTTTCAAATGAGGTTGTCCATTTGGCACTCCTAGAACGCGGGGAGATCGTCTATATCGACAAGGTGGAGAGTGACAATACGACGCGCATGCACTCGCGTATCGGAAAACGCGTTCCCGTCCACTCGACGAGTTTGGGAAAAGTCATTCTTGCGTATCTTCCTGCGTCAGAGGCGCGCGAGATTTTGAACCAGAATGAGCGGATTCAAATGACCGATCATACGATCGTGCAGGAGGACGAGCTTATGGCGGAGATCGAACGTGTCAAAGAGCGAGGTTATGCATTCGACTTGGAGGAAAACGAGATCGGCGTTTGTTGTATTGCGGCGCCTATTTTCGATCACGCAAACAATGTGGTGGCGGCATGCAGCGTGTCTGGACCGAGCAACCGTATGACGACGGAGCGACTCCACACCTTGATCCCGGTTGTCATGGCGTGCGCCAGACGCATTTCAAACCGTTTGGGGCACGGTGTTTTGACAGAAGAACTGCGCACCCGTGGATAAAAAAGGCTGCCAACCAGGGGTTGGCAGCCTTTTTTGTTAAGCCAACTTCGCGTAGGCAGGTGTCGTCAGAAAATCGACAAAGTTTTCATCGAGTGTAATCGCCGTGAAAAGCTCGGTAGCTTCCCGGAATTTTCCGTTGTCGTACGCATCTGCACCGAGGCTGGCGCGTATCTTTTCATTCTCTTCGCGGACAATCCTTTCAAAGAGCTCTGGCGTGAGCTTGCGCCCGTCTTCGAGCACTCCTTTTTCGTGATGGATCCACTGCCACAACTGGGTGCGCGAGATTTCTGCTGTCGCCGCGTCTTCCATCAGATTGAAAATGGGTACAGCGCCAGATCCGCGCAACCATGCTTCGAGGTACTGAATACCTACACTCACATTGGTCCGCACACCCGCTTCCGTAATGGATCCTTGTGGAACCTCCAACAGTTGGGCGGCAGTGACATGCACGTCTTCTCTCTTGCGATCCACCTGGTTCGGGGTTTTCATGATTTCATCGAAAACTTCCATGGCTACGGGAACCAAGGCTGGGTGTGCCACCCACGTTCCGTCGTGTCCATCTCTCGCCTCGCGCTCTTTGTCTGCCCGCACCTTTGCAAGCGCGTCTTCGTTTGCGACCGGATCATTTTTAATCGGGATCTGCGCAGCCATTCCGCCAATCGCAAACGCGTTTCGCCGGTGGCACGTCTGAATGGTGAGAAGGGAGTAGGCGCGCATAAACGGCACGGTCATGGTGACCTGCGCGCGATCGGGTAGAATGACGTTAGGTTGGTTGCGCAATTTTTTGATGTAGCTGAAAATGTAATCCCAGCGTCCACAGTTGATCCCCGCTGCATGCTCCCTCAGTTCGTAGAGAATCTCGTTCATTTCAAATGTCGCGAGAATTGTTTCGACGAGCACGGTCGCCTTAACCGTTCCCTGTGGAATGCCAAGCGCCTGCTGTGCGCGCACAAAAATGCTGTTCCAAAGGCGAGCTTCTTGATGGCTCTCCATCTTTGGCAAATAGAAGTAGGGGCCAGATCCTTTTTCGAGCAGCGTTTTTGCGTTGTGGTAAAAGTAGAGGGCAAAATCGAGTATCGCACCAGGAATTGCTTTTCCGTCTAACGTGATGTGTTTCTCATCAAGGTGCCAACCGCGCGGCCTAACGATCAATACGGCCGTTTTCTCCTTTAGCCGATAGGCTTTTCCTTCGGGGCTTGTGTAGTCAATCGTGCCTCGAATCGCGTCGCGCAGATTGATCTGTCCTTCAATCGTGTTTTCCCATGTGGGAGAATTCGCATCTTCAAAGTCAGCCATGAAGGTTTTTGCGCCAGAGTTGAGTGCGTTGATGACCATCTTTCGATCGCTTGAAGGCCCGGTGATCTCGACGCGTCGATCCTGCAAATCACTGGGGATTGGGGCTACAGTCCACTCTCGTTCGCGAATGGAGGCTGTTTCTGGCAAAAAGTCAGGGAGTTTGCCTTGGTCGATTTCGTGTTGACGTTCAAGCCTGCGCAAAAGCAAAGCGTCGCGTTCATCGCGAAACGTGCGCACGAGATCGCTTACAAATGCGAGCGCGTCGGGTGTCAGAATCGTTGCGTAGGATTCGCGGTACGCGCCTGTGATGCTCATGCCGTTTGGGGTTTGAAATGGCATGGAATACGCCTCATTTCGTTTAAGATAATGAAACTCTCAACCTAAGTTTATCATATCATACAGTTATGTATTACGGAACATCCATCTGCATTACAGAACGGCGTCGGAGTGAATGTTCACAAAAAAGAAGCATTATATAGTCGAGAACATCTTCACAAAAACCCTGTTATGCAATACACTGTACTATAACAAAAGAAATACACCGTATTGTGTTTTACAGGTGTAGATTGAGGGATGAGAGGAGTCTTCGGATGAGTGATCAAACGAAACTGCAACCCCGCTCCGATGAGGAGAGAGCACGTCAGATGGAAACAGCGTTTCAGGAATCATTTCGCTGGCAGGGGATTAAGCGGCCGTATCGCGCCGAGGATGTGCTTCGTCTGCGCGGCTCTGTGACAATCGAACACACGCTCGCTAAGATGGGCAGTAAACGCCTGTTTGAACTTCTGCACAGTGAACCTTACGTCCCGGCGCTCGGCGCACTCACGGGAAATCAGGCTGTCCAGCAAGTTCGCGCAGGGCTAAAAGCGATCTACCTGAGCGGCTGGCAGGTTGCGGCAGACGCAAATCTTTCCGGACATATGTACCCCGATCAGAGTCTCTATCCTGCAAACAGCGTTCCCCACGTCGTAAAGCGAATCAATCAGGCGCTCTCTCGCGCGGATCAGATCGACCACTCAGAAGGCAGGCGTGACACGTATTGGTTTGCTCCTATTATTGCCGACGCTGAGGCGGGATTTGGCGGCCCGCTCAATGTGTTTGAACTGATGAAATCGATGATTGAGGCAGGCGCCGCAGGCGTTCACTTTGAGGATCAACTCGCGTCCGAGAAAAAATGTGGACACATGGGGGGCAAGGTGCTCATTCCGACAGCACACGCGATCCGCAATCTGGTTGCGGCGAGGCTCGCGGCGGATGTGATGGATGTAGATACGCTGATCATTGCGCGAACGGATGCCAATGGAGCATTCCTCCTCACAAGCGATGTGGACCCGCGCGATCGGCAGTTTCTCACAGGCGAGCGCACCACAGAAGGATTCTTTCGCATCCGCGGAGGGATCGAGTCGGCCATCGCGCGCGGGCTCGCGTATGCGCCGTATGCGGATCTTATCTGGTGCGAGACGTCTGAACCAAACCTCGATGAGGCGCGCCAGTTTGCGGAAGCCATTCATGAAAAACATCCCGGCAAGTTGCTAGCGTACAACTGCTCACCGTCTTTTAACTGGAAAAAGAAACTTCCAGAAGACACGATTGCGACATTCCAACAACAACTCGCAGAAATGGGTTATAAATTTCAATTTGTGACACTCGCCGGATTCCACGCGCTCAATCACAGTATGTTTGAACTGGCGCGCGGTTATCAAGAGCGGGGAATGGCTGCCTACTCTGAACTGCAGCAGGCGGAATTTGCAAGCGAACCGTACGGATACACAGCGACTCGCCACCAGCGTGAGGTGGGTACAGGTTACTTTGATGAAGTCGCCCAGGTGATCGCCGGGGGCAAATCTTCGACGACTGCGATGACAGGTTCTACAGAAGAGGAGCAATTCGTGTAACTCGGATGGTGGAGTGTTGCTGCACACTGAGACTGCATTCGCTCTGACTGATTTCAAACCGATGAGGAGGAGAGAGTATGGAATCGATTCAGCAGCGCATTGAGGCGGAGGATGTTTGTGGGGTGTGCGGTGAACAGCTCTCGGATGCCCACGAGATGATGACGATGACGTGTGAGATATGTGCGCGTCATTCAGAGGAGTGAGAAGAAGGAAGCACGGGTCTATTGCCAGGAGAATGTAAACGGCACGGTTGCGGGTGGGAGTTCCACAGAGCCCACCCGTTTTTTTATGAGTGGAAGTCGCCAGAGCGAAGCAGGTGAGGCATACGAAAGTTGGCGGGCGCGATTGCGCATCACCGTGCGGTTGTTGCATATTGCGCTGTCATGCGATAGTCTACGCGAGTAGGATGGTATTCCTTCCTGAATCTTCAATGATAGGATGATGGTCTCAGTGGGCATTCGCGTAACAGTATGGAATGAATTTCGCCACGAGAAGTCAGATGAAGCCGTACGCGCTGTGTATCCGGACGGGATTCACGAGGCGATCGCGGCACCGCTGCGCGACGCATCGTTTGCGGTTCGCACGGCGACACTCGATGAACCTGAACACGGACTGACGAATGAGGTTCTCGACGCAACCGACGTGTTGATCTGGTGGGGCCATATGGCACACGGGGACGTACAGGATGATATTGTAAAACGTGTTGTGCAGCGCGTCTGGGATGGCATGGGACTGATCGTGCTTCACTCTGGACATTTCTCAAAGGTGTTCAAGACGCTCATGGGGACGTCGTGTGACCTGAAATGGCGGGAGGCTGGGGAGAAAGAACGTCTGTGGGTCGTCAATCCTGCGCATCCGATTGCGCACGGCCTTGAATCGTACTTCGAACTTCCGCATGAAGAAATGTATGGTGAGCATTTTGATATTCCCGATCCAGACGAGTTGGTATTTGTGAGTTGGTTCCAAGGCGGCGAGGTATTTCGCAGTGGTTGTACGTTTCACCGTGGTAACGGGAAGATTTTTTATTTCCGTCCCGGGCATGAGACACACCCAACGTATTTTGACAAAAATGTGCGCAAGGTCATTGAGAACGCGGTGCGCTTTGTGGCTCCGGTTCACGGGGCAAAACCTGTTTACGGCAATGCGAAAGCGCTTGAAGATCTATAAGTTTTGCGTTGTTACAAAAGACCCGACGATTCGCAGTGCGCAGATCGCCGGGCCCTTTTTATAGATAAGACGTAGTTTGGATGGGGGATTCAATGGATGACGAATTGCCCAGGTTGCGCGCCGTCGGAACGCGGGTTTATTATTTCGTTTTACGATACAGAGCGCTGTGATGCGTTTGCCGAGACGATCCCCGTTCGAGTGTATGCGCAGTGGTCGCGCCTCGCGCCGAATCAACTGTTTATAGGTGAACGATTGCTTTTTCAAATGGCAGACTATACGGCGATGGAGCACAATCCTGATACATGGCGTGTCGTGCATAGCGATGCGCCGCTGGAAACCCTCGCCTGGCCAGATGTTCTAAAGATGCGCCCAGGTTTGTTTGTCGATGATCTGATTGAACAAAAGCGATTAAAGATGATGATGCAGCCGATTGTTTCTATAGTCAAAGATGAGCAAGCATCTGTGATCGGCTATGAGATGCTGATTCGCGGAATCGGTGAAGACAATCAGATCATTACGCCGGATCGCATTTTTTCTGTCGCGCGTGATCAAGAGGCACTATTTCGTCTGGATCGCGCCTGCCGCGTCGAAGCGATTGCAACGGCGGGTCAGAATGACTTAACTGAACTCATTTTTGTGAATTTTTTACCGACAGCAATCTATGTCCCTGAGCATTGCCTGCAGACAACGCTTGAAGCGGTAGAGAATTTCGGGATACGCAAACGACAAATTGTTTTTGAGGTTGTCGAGACAGAGCGTGTGGATGATCTGGCACATCTCAAACGGATTTTGAATTTTTATCGGAGTCAGGGTTTTCGCTATGCGCTGGATGATGTTGGGCAAGGATTTAATGATCTGTCGATGCTAACACAGCTTGAACCGGATATTATCAAGCTCGACCGTGCATTTGTGAGCAACATTGACAAGGACGCAGACAAGCGGAGGGTCGCCAAAACGATCTCCAGATTGGCGCAGTCCATAGGCTCTGTGCGTCTGGCTGAGGGCGTCGAGACGAAAGCGGAAGCGGATGTTTTATTGGAACTTGGATTCGGGTGGCAACAAGGATTTTATTATGGGCGACCGTCGTTTCAACCTGTGCCAGGGGAGGCAAAGCGCGCCGAGTAGGCGCGCTTTGCGTCGGACTTGCACTTGAATCAGGTTTGCCCGACCCAGTCGGGTGACGCGGTGTCGTGAAAGCGTCTACGAATCGCTGCAAACATTTCCTCGGGGAGCGGGCCGCGTTCGAGCAGACGCGCGTTTTCTTGCCAGCGTCCAGGCTGCGTCGTGCCGACGATGGCCGTCTGTACGCCGGGGATGCTGAGCGTGAAGCGCAGCGCGACACCGACTGCGTCAGAGAGATTTCCCTCAAGAAAGTCGTACTGCAGCTTTTGCAGCCGTTCCCAATAGGCGTGATGATACGCCTCGGTTGGCTTCTCCTTGGTTTTCCACGCTGCATTTGCAATCGGCCGCTTGGCGATCACGCCCATGTTGCGCGCGGCGGCGTGCGGAATGGTGAGTTCAATCGGCTCCTGATCCGCGATGTTGACAGACGTCTGCAGCGCGTCAAACGCGCCACACTCGATGGCGTAGCGCGCGGCGGACCGATCCCCGCTGTATCCGATGTACCGCGTTTTCCCCGCTTCTTTAGCCCGGCGTAAAACATCGATCACATCGCCTTGGCGAAGCATATCCTCACTGCAGCTGTGAAGTTGAATAAGGTCGACGTGATCGGTTTTTAAGCGCGCCAGGCTTCGCTCAATTGACTTTTGCAGCATGGCGGGCGTCCAGTCAGGCTCTGCGAATCCAGCCGCGTGACCGCACTTTGTAAAGAGGTAGAAATCACTGCGGCGGTCGCTCACGGCCTCGCCGATCAATTCTTCACTCTCGCGGTAGCATTCCGCCGTGTCGATCACATTCAACCCAGCGTCAAGCGCTGACGCGAGCAGATTTTTTACATCCCGCACGTTGACACCCTGATAACCGATCTCTGATCCGCCAAAACCGAGCACACTGACATGCATGTCCGTATTGCCAAAACGTCGTTTTTCCACGAAAATCCTCCTTAATTGGCAATTCTTCTACGAAATTGATTGTATCTTATCAAAAAAGGATTGAACAAGTTTGAATTTTTCTGTACCATCGGAGTACTTCGTGATTATCATTTTATCTTAAGGAGGGTTCCGCTTGGCTCAGTTGAATCGGCAAGCGCTCGGCGTTTGGCCTGTCGTGTTTCAGTCCATCACCTATATGGCGCCAGGCGCGGCGGTCGCTTATAGCATCTACCTTTCAGCACAGTACGCGGGGGGCGCGCTTACGCTGTCCGTCGTTCTCGCACTGATTGGCGCGCTGTTTTCAGCGGTGTCGATTGGTGAACTGGCGCGGCAGCTTCCATCAGCCGGCAGTTTTTATACGTATACCAGCAAGACGCTCGGGGGCGGTGTCGGCTTCATTGTTGGCTTTATGTTCAATTTTGCCCAGTCACTCGGGGCTCCGTTTTTGCTTCTCATCATGGGTCAGGTGATCCAGGATACGATTTCTAGCTATCTTCATGTCACCATCCCTTGGTATGTGTGGTTTTTGCTCGGCGCCGTGTTTGTCTTTACACTCTCCTATCGTGGTGTGAAACTGTCTGCCAAAACGGGAATTTGGCTTGGGCTGTTTGAACTGCTCGTCTTCAGCCTGCTCGCGTTTACGCTCATCGCAAAAGCGGGGAGCCACAATACGCTGTCCGTTTTTAACCCTAAACTTGCACTGGTCAAGGGCGCAGGCGGTTTTGGCGGCGTCTTTCAAGGCATGATCTACTGCATTCAGGCGTTCATCGGCTTTGAAGGCGCAGCGGCGCTGGCCGAGGAAACGAAAAATCCGCGCAATGTGACGCGCGCCATCTTTTGGTCGACCGTCGGCATTGGGTTGTTCTACGTGTTAACGACATACGCCGGAACCGTCGGCTGGGGTATCCACAACATGAGTTCGTTTGCGAGCAATTCAGACCCGTGGCAAGTCCTTGCGGTTGGCGGCTGGGGTATCGGCTGGATCCTCGTTTTTCTTGCCATCATCAACTCGTTTATTGCAAACTCAAACGCAGCGACGACTGTCTCGACGCGGATGATGTTCTCAATGGGACGCGTTGGCGCCCTCCCGCGCGCGCTTTCCTATATCCATCCGACCTTTGAGACACCGTCTCGCGCAGCGCTTGCGCAGTTGGTTTGGACGCTCGTGCTGGGTCTTGTTTGCGGGTTTTCACTTGGCCCAATGAATGGGTACATCATGCTTGCCACCGTCACGACAATCATTATGATCGCCATCTACCTGTTGGCCAATCTCGCGTCTTTGCTTCTCTATAGCAGGCAGCGCCGCGCGGAATTTTCGATTGGCAAGCACGTGGTCGTGCCGCTTCTTGGCATCGTCTTTTTTATTCCGCCGCTCGTTACGTCAGTCTACCCAGTCCCTGCGTTTCCTGCGAATTTTGCGACGCCGATCATCATCATCTGGTTTGTGCTCGGTCTCGTGTTTTATTTTAACCTGCGGACACGCAATCCCGAGGCGCTTGTTCGGGCGAAAGACGTGTTTGTCTCGGAAGAAGCCTCCATGTAATATGAGTGGATCGGGACGATCAGGAGCGGGAGTGAGGGCGTGTGCGCATTGATTTTAACGCGGATCTCGGCGAGGGGTTTGGGCCGTACACGATGGGCGACGATCAGGTCATTCTCGACGTCGTCACGTCGGCGAATCTCGCTTGTGGATTTCACGCGGGAGATCCAAATGTGATGATGGAGCGCATCGAGATGGCGCATAACCGCGGGGTGCGCATCGGCGCGCACCCCGGTTATGCAGATCGCCTCGGGTTTGGCAGACGTGACATTCCGCATGCGGATGAGGAGTGGATCCGCGTGATTCTCTATCAGTGGGGAGCGCTTGCAGCGCTCGCCACACAAGTCGGTGCGCGTGTCACGCATCTTAAAATGCACGGCGCACTGTACCACAAGTCGGCGTACAGTCCTGCATGCGATCAACTGGTAAAGGCGATTTGCAAAATGGATGATCGCGTTGTACTGTTTGCGCCGTGTGGCAGTCCGCTCGCGAAAGCCGGCAGGTCGGCGGGACTCACGGTATGTGAAGAAATGTTCGCGGATCGCAGTTATGAACCGGATGGAACATTGACACCGCGCAATGTGGAAGGCGCTATTTTCCACGATCCGGAAGTGATTGCGCGCCGGATCGTGGACGCGCTTACGCATGGCGCTATCGCCGCCCGCGACGGCACAACCGTTCCACTGCGCGCGGACACGGTATGCATCCACGGCGATCACGCGGGGGCGGTTGAAATAGCACGCACGCTGAAGCTTCGCCTTCAGGCGCACGGTGTGGTCGTTGCCCCTTATAGGGTTAGGTGAAATGCCAAAGAGGCCAGCTCTATCTTGAATCTTGGTTTGACAAAGATTTACCTTTGACGAGTCTTTCAGTGACTGTGGCAGGGCAACGATTTTATCTGCTTCAAGCAAAAGACTGGTGGTCCTTTTCTGCAGATGTTCAGAAAAGATGGATATTAAAGTGGTTAAGAGAATGGCATAAACGTGATGAAGGCAGCGCTTTGGTAGCGATCGATGGCGCAGATGTAAGATTGCCGCTTGAACTTCTTAACGAGTTCACAGGGACATTTGCTGATCGAAGTGGCCCAAATTGCTTTGCCGCAACCGCTGCGATGGCCGTGTGCAGAAGCAGTGTTCAGAACCTTGCACAAGCTCGTGATTTGATATTTTCATGGCTTCATCAAGAACCCTTTTTTCGATTGCTCAAGGCGCATCATTACTGTGAGGTTTCCGTTTATCGCGGCATCGATGATCAACGCCACGTAGAACCAGGCGATGTCTTGGTGTGGTATACGGGCGATCAAGTGGCGCGTCACGCTGCGTTTGCCGTCGCGAGTGATCACGTATTCCAAAAACATGGACAGGGCTTTGAGAATCCATGGCAGATCTTGAAGATTGAAAAAGTATGGTACAACACGCATTTGGAAACGGGGGGCCATGTGGCTCTCTTTCGAATGAAAAGACAATGATTCTGAGGGAGTGGGAACATGCCGAGAAACGTGGGGCTAGAGCCGGGTCAGAGGATACCGGATTTTACGCTTTCAGACCTTGCGGGCGTGGTGCATCGACACACGGAGTATCTCGGAAAACCGCTGCTGCTCTATTTCCTGCGTGGCACGTGGTGACCGAATTGTCGTCGCCAACTCGGGGAGTTGGACAAGCAGCGCGCGGCGATTGTGGCCGCTGGCGCCGAGATTCTCTGCATCGTCGGGCAAAACCGCGCGGCGGTTGCCGCGTATTTTGCGAAGCTCGGTTACACTTTTCCTATTCTGATCGATGAGACGCGTGAGGTGATCCAAGCGTTTGATGTGTATCACGCGCTATCCTTTGATGCGTATCGCATCGCGCGGCCCAGCCTTTTTGTCGTGGATCGGGGCGGGCAGATCGTCTTTCGCTATGTGGGGCGCACTCAGGCGGACAATCCGCCAAGCGATCCGCGATTGCGCGAATTGGCGGATGTGCTTAGGCACGCGGCGCAAAAGGATGAATCTTAATCGGAGTGGAAGTGAACGCGTATGGCGCGCGTATTGGTGACAGGCGCGCGGCCATGCACGCGTTTACCAAACTGCGAGATGCGCTGAATAATTTACTTGGCCAATGAAACGGATATCCTCTTAAAGCTAGATTTCAGCAACCTCCTCTACCATGATGGCATCCTTGACTCAATCCATGTGATGAGTCGCTTGAACGTGAAAGGCGGATGCGATCGACGTGAAACCCCCAAGCGCTATACTCTCCCCAAAATGGATCAAAACGGGCGCATTGCTCGGCTTATCAGGCGCCATCGCAACCGCCTATGCGACAGGTGGATTCTCGCGATCCACAAAAGTGATGGCACAGCAAGTGGCGACGCCAAAGTCGATCTACGTACAGACGGCGACCGCAAGGCAGGGGACGATTGCACAAACCCTGTCGCTTACAGGCAGCGTGGTGAGTCCAGAGTCCGTCTCACTCTCACCGCGCGTTGCTGGAAATTTACAATCGATCCGGGTTCATGTTGGGCAGAGGGTACATGCCAATCAGGTGCTTGCGCAGCTTGCGAGCGGAACTGCACAGGCACAATGGCTCGTTGCGCAAGGAGGGCTCGCGAGTGCGCTCGGGAAGCTGAACCAGGCGCGCCAATCGATCAATCCGTACACCCTGGCGTTGGCAAACACCAACGTACAGATCGCGCGCGATAAGCTTAAGACGTTGCTGACAGGTGTCGCACCTGCGAAAATCGCGCAGGCGCGCGCTGCCGTCACAGAGAACACACAGTCGGTCGCTCAGTTGAATCAGCAGTACGCGTGGATGAAATCAAGTCGTGGCCCGCAGTCCATCGCGCTCGCGGATGCAGAGCGTGCACTGTCTGACTTGAAATCGGGGCAAAGCCCACTCGCATTGGCGGTGACAAATGCTGAGCAGGCTTTGCAAAGTTTTATGAACGGAAGCGCACCACAAAATGTGGCGGTCACCGTGCAACAATCAAACGCGAATGCCAGCACTACAGCACTTCAATCTGCAGAAGGCAATTTGCAGCGCATTCAGTCAAGTGCGAGCCCGCAAGGGGTCGCAGTCGCGAGCGATCAGGCGACGCTGCAGACAGACCAACAAAATCTCGCCACACTGCAGAGTCAACTGCAACAGGTGGAAGCCGGAAATGGACTGTCGGCCGCAATCCAGCAGGCGGTCGTTGGCGCGCAGGACAATTTGAATGCGATTAAAAGCGCGAGCAGCCCAGATGGGGTCAAAGTGACACAGGATCAACAGGCGCTAGCGGCGGATGAGGCGACGCTTTCCTCTCTTCAGGCGCAGACACCTTTGACGACTGCGCTCCAGGCGCAGATTGCAAGCGCACAGATGACGGTCACAAACGCAGAGAACACGCTTTCTTCTGATCAGGCGATGTGGAACTCCGCCATCGCAGCGGCACAAAATCAACTCGATCAAGCAAACGCGGCGGCGCAGACTGCCAATCAGAATGCCGTCACGGCGCTTCAGAACCAAATCAGCTCGGCACAAGAGGCGATCGTTTCAGCGCAGAGTAAGCTGGCGTCAGACCAAGCAAACTGGACAAACGCGATCAGCGCCGCGGCAGATCAAGTGAACGCGGCGAGCACGGCCGTCTCACAGCAAAATCTCGCCAATCAAGGAAAACTCTCGATTTTGCAAGCGGATCAGAGTCAAGCGATGCAGATCGCGTCTCGCGCGCTTGCGACGGCGAAAGCGCAGTATGCCCAGGCGCTTCATACGGATGAACAGGCGGTGCAAATGGCTGGGGCCAATGAACAGACAGCCATTCAGCGTATGCAGACGACACTGCAAAAGGCACAGGCTGCACTTGTTGCGAGTCGCGACAATCTTGCAGCGCTTCAGGCGCCGCCGCAACCAAGCGTTCTCGCTGCGGCAAAAACGGCTGTCTCCGCCGCCCAATTAAAGGTGGAACAACTGCTTCACCCAATGAATCAAGGAACGCTTCAAGCGCTGACAGGCGCCGTGACGGCGGCGCAGGGACGCCTGCAGATCGCGCAACAGGCTTTAAAAAACACGGTCATTACAGCGCCTTTTCCGGGAATCATCACTGCGATAAACGCGCAGCCAGGCAGTGCAGTGTCTGCGGCCAAACCGCTCATCGCAATGGTTGGCGCGACCCTTGAACTACAGGCACAACTCAGCCAGCAAGATATCACTCAGGTGCACACGGGCGAGCGTGTTCTTTTTACGCTGCCTTTTGCGCCAAGCCAAGAGGAACAGGGCGTCGTTGCTTCCATCTCGCCAATTGTCAACCCGCAGACGCTCTCTCTTACAGTGACCATCTCGCCAATGCGACCAATGGTTGGGATGGCTGCGGGAGAAACGGCGGCGATTCAGGTTGTGACTCGTTCCAATTCTCACGCGGTACTTATTCCAACGGCGGCCATTAACACGCAGACGGGTTCGCCGCAAGTGTATATGGTGAAAAATGGCCGCGCGCTCTTGCAAAATGTCGTGACAGGTGCGACACAAGGTGCGTGGACAGAAATTTTGTCGGGCGTCACAGCGGGCGAACAGGTGGTTACGCTCGGCCAGACATTCCTTGCGCCGGGGGATCGCGTCACGGTTTCGAATGCAATCGCGCGGGCAAGCGGCGCGTTGACGGCAAAGTCACCTGCGTCTTCATCGGCAAAGTCTGCACCAACCACGGCACACCACAAGGGAAAGCACAAAGGAAAGCACAAAGGAAAGCACAAAGGCAAACACAAACACAAAGGAAAGCACAAAGGAAAGCACCACAAAGGTTTGCATAAGGGCAAGCACCACAAAGGCAAGAAAGCTAAAAAAACGGCGTCTACAGCAAACGGCGCCGCACCATCAGGCGCGGCTGCAAAAAGTGGAGGTAGCACGCCATGAACGTGACCGAACTCGCGGTGCGGCGTCCGATTACTATTTTGATGTTGATCCTTGGACTGGTCCTGATGGGCGTCATTTCCTACGGGCTGCTTCCTGTCCGCGAATTGCCAAACGTAAATTACCCGTACCTGCAGGTGACGGTGAGCGATCCGGGGGCTGACCCGCAAGATGTCCGAACAAGTGTGACCGATCCGCTGGAAAACGCCTTGACGGCAGTAAATGGTGTCACGTCGATGACGTCCGTCTCCATGCAGGGCGTTTCAGATATCACGCTGCAGTTTGCCGCAGGCATCAACATCAACACGGCAAACAATGATGTCGCCCAGGCGCTTCACGCTGTTGCGCGCAAGCTGCCTGCGACAGCGAGCTTGCCGAGCATCACCGCGACCAATCCTGCCGCGGCGCCGATCATGAGTCTCTCACTGTCTGGCAAATTGAATCAAATGCAGTTTTACACGCTCGCGCAGAAGTCGATCGTTCCGGCGATAGAGAGTGTGCCGGGAGTGGGTGCGGTCGACCTGCAAGGTGGTTTGATTCCGCAGATCAACGTACAGGTGAATGAATCCGCACTGCTCGCTTATAATGTCACATTGCCGCAGATCCGTCAGGCCTTGGCGACACAGAATACGAGTGCGCCTGTAGGCGCGCTGAACAATGGGTCGCAAACGTACACGGTTGGCACGCAGACGCCCTTCACGACAGCGGCTTCTCTCGCCAACGTGGTGATCCAAAGCACACCGAAACCGGGCAAAACGGGTGCGGGCACTTCTGGCGTCGGCACGGGCGCAGCCGGAGGCGCGGCCTCCCAGGCACCGAAGAGGCTGCTCACACTCGGTCAACTTGCGACGCTATCTCAAGGCTATGCGACACCGCTCTCGATCAATCGCTTGAATGGGAAGACGGCGGTTGGCATCACGATCACCGCACAGAGCGGCGCGAACAGTTTGAGTGTGGAATCGGGTGTCTTGAGCGCGATTAACAAGCTAAAAAAGACATTGCCGCCAGGGGCGACCCTGCGCGTCATCGCCGATCAGACGGTGTATACGAAGGCAGCGCTTAGTGCTGTTTTGCGCGATCTGATTCTGGCGGTTGTTCTCGCGTCCGCGGTGCTCTACGTGTTTTTGCGGCGCTTTAGCCACACGCTCATTGTATTTTTCGCGATTCCCGCGAGTCTTCTGTCAACCTTTATCGTGATGTACGCATTTGGCTTTTCACTCGATTTGATGAGTATGTTGGCACTCTCGCTTTTGATTGGAATTCTCGTTGACGATTCAATCGTCGTTCTTGAAAACATCGATCGCCATTTAAAACTCGGCGCAGATCCGCGCACAGCGGCGGTGCGCGGCCGCACAGAAATTGGCGCGGCGGCAGTCGCCATAACGCTTACGGACGTCGTCGTGTACATTCCGATCGTCTTCGTGCAGGGAACGGTCGGCCAGTTGTTTCGCGAGTTTGGATTGACCATCGCTGCCGCCACGCTGTTTTCGCTTTTTACATCGTTTACGTTAACGCCGATGCTCGCGTCGCGCTGGCTAAAGGGAAATCGCGATTTTGCACAAAGGGTGAGCGAGGGTGAACGCGAGGTTTTGGGCGAGGGCGCCTGTGCTGCACAAGCGCTGCGACACAGTCCAAAGATGCGACGCTTTGCGGCGTTTAAGGCGCGGTGTAAAGCGGGTTCTTCTCTCCTACGCGCGGGGGAGCGCTTCATGGATGCGCTGAAATCGCGCTACGAACGCTTGCTAAAGGTGACATTAAGCCACCGCCTGCGGGCGCTGGCGGTGGCTGCTTCGGCACTTCTTGTGAGTGCGTGCTTTTTGCCGTTTGGCTTTATCGGCACATCGTTTGTCCCGCCAGAGAATCCCCAGACCTTTCGTGTCGGCGCGCAAATGCCTACGGGGACATCGCTTTTGACGACAGACGCGGCGATGCGCGTGTTTTCTGCCAAGTTGAAAAAAATTCCGGGGATTCAAGCGGTGTTTGCCACAGCCGGTGTCGCCTTAAACGGGTTGAACCAAGCGAATGACGCCGTTCTTACAGTGGTGCGCGCCGATCAGGGACTACAGGCACAGGCGCAAAAACGGAATAAAAGTGGCGTGCGCGCGAAAGGCAGCAAAAAAGCGCGGGCGCGCGGGGGGAAAAAGGCGGGAAACGGCATCTCGCTAAGCGGCGCGAATGCGACGCCACTCCCACCGATCGACCCGCTGCTCGCAAGGATCCAGACGATTGCAAAGACCATACCCGGCCTGCAGATTCAGACGGATGTTCCGAATCCGCTCGTTATCAACAGCAGCACGCCAGTCAGCGTCCAGGTCAGCGGTCAGAGTCCGGTGGTGCTTCAGGCGCTTGCGCAAAGTGTGCAGGGGTTGCTCACCCGCCTGCCTGATCTCACAAATGTAAAGAATCAAAGCGCGGCGTCCCTGCCCGTGTGGTTGATTCACGTAAACGATGCACAGGCGGCGCAACTCGGCGTTACGACACAACTTGTCAGTCAGGCGGCACAGGCGGCCATTGGCGGTGTCATCGCTTCGACAATCCAATCGGCGGGCAGTGGCGTGCAGACGAACATCATGGTGAGCATGCAAAATGGCAGCCACTTTACACCGACAGAACTCGCCGGCATCCCGATCGCCTCGCGTCACGGGCAGATGGTCACACTCGGTGAGGTGGCGAGCATCTTGCTTGCGCCAGGACCAGTTTCGCTCACGGAGGCAAACCGGCAGTTGACAAGCGTTGTCACGGCAGGCACGACCAACCCGTCGCTCGGCCAAGTCGCGCAACAGGTGCAGCAGGCGCTTTCCAGCCTGCAACTGCCACCTGGCTACAGCGTGACACTTGGCGGTGAAATCGCTCAGCAGTCGCAGGCGTTTGGTCCACTGCTCCAATCCCTTGTCCTCTCGGTCATCCTGATTTACATGCTGATGGCCGCGCTGTACGAATCGCTTGTCATGCCCCTAGTCGTCCTTTGCTCACTGCCGCTGGCGACGGTTGGCGCATTTTTTGGTCTCTGGCTCAGCGGCCAGACGCTCAACATCTTTTCTTTCATGGCGCTGATCATGTTGATGGGGCTTGTCGCGAAAAATGCGATCCTGCTTGTCGACTATGCGCGTCAACGGATAAAGCAGGGGATGACGCGTGCTGACGCGCTGATCGATGCGGGCAAGACAAGGCTTCGCCCCATCGTGATGACGACGTCCACAATGGTTTTCTCGATGATTCCACTGGCGTTTCACACGGGATTTGGATCGGCTGACCGCGTGCCAATCGCAGCCGTCCTGATCGGTGGTCTCACTTCGTCGACACTGCTCACGCTCCTTTTGGTTCCTGTGCTCTTTACGTACGTGGATGATGCGCGACAGTGGATGGCGCGATGGGCAAAACGAAAGACGCGCGTGTCACTCGATGTGTCGACAGCGAGTCCGGGGGGTGCGCCGTGAACCTCACGCGCATCGCCATCAGACGTCCCATCGCGACACTCATGCTCATGCTGGCAGTGGTCCTTCTTGGCATCGTGGCGTACAGCAAGCTGCCCGTCCGCCGCCTGCCAAGCGTCAATTTTCCGCATATCACGGTGGTGCTCTCTGATCCTGGCGCGAGTCCTGGCACGATGCGGGCGCAAATGCTCGATCCCGCCGAGAATTCACTGACCCAAGTGAGTGGCATCGTCAACATGAGTGCGACGGCGCGCGCCGGAAATGCACGCATCTCACTGCGTTTTCCCGGTGGAACAAACATCAATCAAGTGGCGGTGCAAGTCGCAAATGTCGTCAATCAGGCGGCCGCAACCCTGCCTGTCGGAGCGCTGCCGCCACTGATCTTGAAGGCTGACCCGAATGCGCTCCCGGTGATGGATGTGGCGCTTTATGGGGCGTCGTCTCCGTCTGCGCTGTATGATGTGGCGAGCCAGACTGTCGCGCCAGCGCTGACCGCCGTTCCTGGCGTTGCGACGGTAAATATGATCGGTGGACGCCCGCAACAGGTGAATGTCACCCTTTCTTCGTCAAAGCTTGAACAGTACGGTCTGACGATGAATCAGGTAAAAGCTGCGATCGCGACGCAAAACAGCGCAGCGCCAGTCGGGGTCATCCAGCAAGGGAGTCAGGCTAATCCGGTTCAGGTCTCAGGCCAGGCTGGGAGTTTGACGGCGCTCCGTCAAATCGAGATTCCCTCGCAAAGCGGCTTGATCCCACTTTCGCAACTGGGCACCATCGCGCAGGGCAATCCGCCTGTCACGACGCTCAGTCACTTGAATGGAAAAAACGCGATCGGATTTGTCATCAGTGTCCAGTCAAACGCCAACACACTCACCACGGCGGCGCAGGTGCGGGCGACCATCCGCCAGATTGCAGATAATCTCCCGGCGGGAGAGCACCTGCTTATCACAGGGGACATTACATCCTATACGCGCCAGTCGATGACAGCGACCCAGCGCGATCTCTTTTTCGTCATACTCGCGGCAGGGCTCATGATCCTTGTCTGGCTGCATCGGTTGCGCATGACCCTCGTCATTTTGCTCACGATACCAGTCACCTTGTGCGCCACGTTTCTCGCCATGGATGCGGCAGGGTTTTCCATTGACATGATCAGCCTGATGGCGCTGAGCCTCCTGATTGGAATTCTCGTTGACGATGCGATTGTCGTTCTTGAAAACATCGAACGCCATCGCAAAGGTGGGTTGTCTCCTGCCGCTGCGGCGTACCGCGGGAGGATGGAAATCGGCGGCGCGGCGCTTGCCATCACGCTCACCGATGTGGTGGTCTACGCGCCGGTTGCCTTCATGCAGGGGAACATCGGGCAATTGTTTCGGGAGTTCGGACTCACCATCGTTTTTGCTACATTGTTCTCACTGTTTGTATCCTTCACGCTCACGCCGCTGCTTGCGGCGCACTTCGTGTGGCGAGGCCGCGCTTTGCCGCGCGCCACGGCATTTAGCGTGTGGTGGGAGGAGCGGTTTACGGCCGTGCGCACGCACTATGAGCGCATCCTGCACTTTGCGCTGCGTCACGCGCTGCTTGTATTCGGTGTTCTTTTCATCACCGCAGCGGGCGACATCGCGCTACTGCAAACAGGCGCGATTGCGACGACCTATACGCCAAAACAAAACACTTCCGTTTTCTTTGTGAGTGCGCAGATGCCGAATGGGAGCAGCATTGGCACGACGGATCAGGCGGTAAACGAGCTCGCCGCGCGCATCAAAAAACTGCCAGGTGTGAGTGCTGTATTCTCCACGACCGGGTTTGGCAACGGGTCCGTCACCGCCGAGAATCTTGGCCGCTTGACAGTTGATTTGAAGACTTCGCCACAACCCTCTGTCTTCGCGATTCTCCCGGAGATTCAGGCGATCTCCGTCACGATTCCAGGGCTAAAAATCCAGACCAGCCTCCCTAACGCCTTGATCAGCGGGGGCGGCGGCAGTGGCGGCGCACTCTCTGTCGTTTTGCGCGGCCCGGCGATGAGCGGACTGCAGGCACTGTCCCAGCGTGTGACGACTGCGCTCACACAGATCCCGGGCGTCGTCAATCCTGTCAGTACAGCACAAAACGCGCAACCGCAGCTGACCGTTACGGTAAGTCCACAGGCGGTTTCGTCCTTTGGCCTGAGTGGCAGTCAGGTGGGGCAGGCCATTCGCACAGCGCTTCAAGGGGTGACGGCATCCCAATACAGGCCAAGCGCAAATTCGGTTTCGGAGCCGATTGTCCTGCAGCTCGGGCAAGGCGGGCAAAGCATGACGGTGGCGCAGCTCGGACGCGTACCGGTTGCCGTCGAGAATGGTGTGCCGATTTTGCTCGGACAAATTGCGACGATTTCATCTGCCGCAGGGCCTGCGGTCGAACGCGAATACAATCGTGCGCTGTCTGTACAGATCACAGCGAATACGGGAGGCCAGCCACTTGGGCAGATCGCGAATGAGACGCGAAACGTCTTGCGCAAAATCGCCATGCCGGCAGGGTACTCCTATCAATTCAATGGGGCGATTCAGCAAAAAGCGCGCGCGTTCGGGCCGCTTAGTGCGGCGCTCAGACTGTCTTTGGTGTTGATCTACATGGTACTCGCGGCGCTCTATGAGAGTTTTCTTGACCCACTCGCCGTGATTGCCACACTTCCGCTTGCCTTGACGGGGGCCCTGTTTGGCCTGTGGGTCACAGGCGTCCCGTTTAGCCTCTACGCGTTTATCGCCACGATCATGCTGATGGGGCTCGTTTCTAAAAACGCGATACTCCTTATCGACGCGGCAAAGCGCATCCTGCGCGACGAAAACCAAAACATAGTGGATGCGCTTGTGCAGGCGGGTTCCCGGCGTTTGCGCCCGATCCTGATGACGACGGCGACGATGACCCTTGCCATGGCGCCACTGCTTTTGCCCATCGGCTCAGGCGCTTCGACGCGGATGCCAATGGCGATCGTGTTAGTCGGCGGGATGCTCGGCGGAACACTGCTGACACTTTTTGTACTTCCGGTTTTGTACTTGTGGATGTTTTCGGCCAAACGCATCCTGCGTGCGCGCATGGCAAAGTGGAAGGAAAAATCGCGCACCGGCAGGCACGTGCAGGTTTCGTGAAATCTGTAAAAAAGGGATCTTGAGAGAGTCGCTGCGCTCTCAAGATCCCTTTTTTATGTACGCCCGGCATGGGCGGAATCTTTAGGGTGCAAGTCCCGAACGGGGGTTGGCGACAGACCTACCGTTAGCCA
>NZ_LPVJ01000072.1 GCF_001516615.1 Ferroacidibacillus organovorans
TTTGGCCAACGAAACTGGAAATGAGATGGTTTGAACCTACCAATACCCAATTATTGGGGACAACTGCATAACTCATGAAAAAAAGATAAGTCTATACTTTTTTGAAGGAACACCTTATGTTTGTGAAACCCGCGAGAATCATGAAGGGGGTACACACGAACCTATGGTCAGGTATAAAATCGGTGCACTTTCACGTCCTGCGTTTCGCTGGTTTTATCTGGGGCGCGTCATCTCTCTTTTTGGCAGTGCGATGACGCCTGTGGCGCTCGCGTTTGCCGTGCTGCAAGTCCGAAGCGGGCAGCATCTGCTGGGATTCATCTTGGCGGCAGAAATTCTTCCAAACATCCTGCTGGTACTTATCGGTGGCAGTCTTTCTGATCGCTATCGCCGAGACAGGCTGCTGCTTTTTAGCAATCTAGGCTCTGGGTTGTCCCAGTCAGGCATTGCCGCCATCGTCCTGAGCGGCGCGAGTCCGTATTGGCTTCTCCCGTTTGCAGTTTCAAACGGTGTATGGAGTGCCGTCACGTCCCCTGCGATGCGTGGAATTCTTCCGGAGATTGTCGAGTGTGAGGACATTGCGCATGCGAATGCGCTCCTAAACACTGCACGCAGCGCTGCAAGGATCGTCGGACCGCCAATTGCCGGGATACTTGTCGCGACACTTGGTGGCGGCGTTGGGATTGCGATTGACGCTGCCACGTTTTTTATCGCGGCGATTTGCCTGCACCAAGTCCACATTCCTTCACATCCTGCGGTGGGGGACTCGTCCATTTTTCGTGAGTTGCGCGAAGGATGGTCGTACTTTCGGCAGCGTCGCTGGATTTGGTCGATCACGGTGGCTTTTACCTTGATGAATGCAGTCCAAATGGGCGTCTGGCAAGTCCTTGGCCCGATTCTTGCAAAGGTTACATTTGGCTCCTCTGGGTGGGGCGTAACACTTGGCGTAAAGGCGGTCGGGCTTTTGATCGCAAGTTTGGCGATGCTCAAGATTCAACTGCGTCATCCGCTGCGCGACGGGATGATCGCCATTGCGATCAGTGGCATTCCCATGTTCGTTCTCGGTCAAGGGTATGCCTTGCCTTACTTGATGATCGCAGCAGCGTTGGCTGGAGCCGGTTCGACGATTTCCGCAATGGGATGGGATACATCACTTCAGCAAGCTGTGCCTAAAAGCATTCTCTCACGCGTTTGTGCCTTTGACGAATTTGGGTCATACATGATGATACCACTGGGAGAGCTTTTTGCTGTACCCTTGGCTGACGCGTTTGGATACCATACAGTCGCCACGGTGGGCGGAATCGTCTTTGTGGTCATTGCGCTTTTGCCATTGACTGACAGGCTGGTTCGCCGCATGACTCCAGGCGATCTATGGAAACTCAACCAGGAGGGAAATGCCGAACTCAGTGGCAGTCTTCAAGGCTAACGGTCGTTCATGGTGGAGACGCACGCTTTTCTGTGCAGTCGCTTGGGATTGGGCACGACATTGACGCTGAATATATTTAGATATATAAATATGTTATGTGTCTATGAAGGACTTGAAAGCTTTGGAGATGATGTGTTGAACCAATCGTTTTCTTTTTTTGGTGCAATCGGTTTGACTGCAGCAGGCGCATTTATGGTCGGCATGAAGAATTGGATTGTTGGAGGATTTGTCGCGATGATAGGTACCCTCGCGTTGATCACTGCCCTCCATCGTCGCGGTTCGACCAGACTGGCATGTTGCGGTGTGAATATGGATCAGGAGGAGCTGGATTGTGAACACACTCAAGAGACAGGACACGGAGATTCAAAATGAGTTATACGCGAAATTTTTTCACGGGTTGTCCAATCCGACACGCTTTCGCATCGTGGAGATTCTGTTAGACGGTGAAAAAACGGTGAGCGATCTGGTTTACATGCTGTCGGTGACACAGGGGCAAGTATCCAATCACTTGGCGTGTCTCAAATGGTGTGGGTATGTCTCTTCGAGGCAAGATGGAAAATATGTGATCTATCGAATTACAGATGAACGTGTGCGCGTGATCATGCAACTTGCAAAGGAAATGGTTTCAGACAATGCAGCCCATATTAGCCAATGCACAAGAATGTGAGGGTTGACCGTGAATAAATGGATTTTGTTGCTGGGGCTTTTCGTCATTGTCGGGATTGGTATTTCTGCTGTGAACGCGATTGGGAGACAAAATCAAGTTGCCAATGCGAGCGCTCCGTCAACGACGAGTCTCAGTCAAGCAACAGCTAACGGAAATTTGGGATTTCAGTCACTCTCGTTTCATACGGTTTCAGGACACGTTCTTCACGTGAATCCCAATGAGAAAACCGTGCTACACTTCATGACTTCAACGTGTGCTTCTTGTGTTCCTACGGAACAGACACTGACCAAGTTTTCAAATATGCCAGGAGTCCAGATCATCTCCGTCGATATCAACCCGCAAAATGACAATCTGAATACGATTCAACAGTTTAAGCGCGCGTCCCATTCAAACTGGCCGTATGTCATGGAGACAACGCCATATCTCATCGACAAGTTCCACATTACAGAACTTGATACGGTGGTTATCCTCTATCACGGCCATGTGATTTTCAATAAGGTGCTCCCCTCCTACACTCAGTTGAAGAAGGTATTGGCGTAATGACAGGGTCATGGATTATTCTTGGGGCAGGAGTCATGGCAGCTTTTAATCCGTGTGGCGTGGCGATGTTGCCAGGGTACATTGTACGCCTGCTGGGCGGACAAGATCACACGCTCAAAGATGGTTTGTGGGCAGGTGGCGTCATGACGCTCGGATTTTTCTCTGTTTTCATTTTAGGAGGCATCGCGGCCGCACTTTTCGCTACGCTGTTGGGATCCATCACGTCGTGGGTGGCATTTTTCGTCGGTGTTTCCTTTGCGGTTGTCGGTGTGTTCATGTTCTTTGGAAAATCACCCTTTAATTTTCATATTCGCGGACCGAAGGTTGGACCCACAAGATCCAATCGAACCTTTTTTGTTTACGGGATCGCGTATGCGCTAGGTTCGCTTGGATGCACATTTCCCCTCTTCTCACTCTTGGTGTTGTCTTCGTTTGCTTCCCAAGGGTTGATGGGTGGCATCGCCGACTTCATGCTCTATGCCCTTGGCATGGGTTTTGTGGTAACCCTTCTGTCGCTTGCTTCGACCATTTCGCAACAACTCATCTCAACGTGGGTGCGAAAAGCTGCCTCTTTTATGAATCGCTTCAGCGCCATCATCACGCTTGGCACTGGAGTCTACCTGATGATCTATTGGTGGCCCTATCTGACGTTAAAGTGAGAGGAGATATCACGTGGCGACATTGCAATTCAAGCTGATCATTGAGGGAATGACATGCACAGACTGCGAAAATCACATTGTAAAGGCGCTGTCTGAACTCGGCGCCGTTCGCCCGAGTGCCGATTTTCGCCGTAATGAAGCGGTTTTTACGGCGCCTTCCGAACTGAGTCTCGACCGCTTGTTCAAAGCGGTTCGCGATGCTGGATACGTGCCAGTCGGTGTCGAATTGCGCGAAGAGCGATGCGTTGAACCGCCCCAATCACAAGTGCGCGAGTATGACTATGATCTCTTGATCATCGGGTCTGGGGCCGCCGCATTCTCAGCGGCGATTGAGGCGGTGAAATTTGACGCGCGAATTGCCATCATTGAACGATCTACCGTCGGTGGCACCTGCGTGAATGTCGGCTGCGTGCCTTCAAAAACAATGCTGCGTGCGGGAGAAATCTATCACCAGGCGGGGAGTCATCCTTTTGCCGGGATCCATACCTCTGTGCGCAGTGTGGACTTAAGCGCGCTTATCGATCAGAAAGACGCGCTGGTGCAGGAGCTTCGCAAACACAAGTACGAAGATTTGATTGATGCCTATGGCTTCAAACTGCTTCATGGCGAAGCGAGGTTTGCCGACGGGCATACGGTGATTGTGAATGAGCAGCGGATCACCGCGGCGAAATTCCTGATTGCGACGGGTGCATCGCCCGAGATTCCTGATATTGAAGGATTGACCGATGTGTCCTATTTGACCAGCACAAGTGCGCTTGATTTGCGCGCGGTTCCGGATCACCTCATTGTGATCGGATCCGGGTTTATTGCACTTGAAATGGGGCAGTTTTTTCGCGATGCGGGAGCGCGCGTCACCTTGATCCAGCGCAGCGAGCGCCTTTTGCCTTCGCATGAGCCAGAGATTTCGGATGCCGTTCGACAGTTTTTACAGAGCCAGGGCATTGACGTGATCTGTAGCGCAACGTATGAGCGAATCAGCGAGGTGGATGGAATCAAATCGGTTCATCTTGTTGTACAGGGCGAGGCGCGCGTCATTCGCGGTGACGCACTTCTTGTGGCGGCAGGTCGCGCGCCGAATACGGCGGGGCTCGATCTTGAGAAGGCGAATGTGCGGATTGGCGAGAAGGGGCAGGTCCTTGTTGTCGACGGCATGCGAACAAGCAATCCGGATGTGTATGCGGCGGGCGACGTGACGCTTGGACCCCAGTTTGTGTATGTAGCTGCGCACCAAGGGGCGATCGCCGCGAGTAATGCGGTGGGCAAGGAAGGTCGAAAGGTTGATTTGCGCGCGGTTCCAAGTGTGATCTTTACACATCCGGCCATTGCCTCGGTGGGAATGACAGAAGAGAAAGCAAAGGCGCACGGACACGATACGCGCGTGTCGGTCGTGCCGCTTGATGCGGTGCCGCGCGCGCTCGCCAATCACGACACGACAGGCGTACTTAAACTCGTCGCCGACGCAAAAACGCGAAAAATTCTCGGCGTACACGTGGTCGCCGAGAATGCGGGAGACGTCATTTACAGTGGGGTGCTTGCGATCAAGTTCGGATTGACAATCGATGACATCGCAGGGACACTTGCGCCATACCTCACCATGGCTGAAGGATTGAAACTAGCGGCGCTCACTTTTGATCGAGATGTGTCGACACTGTCATGCTGCGCCGGTTAATGCGCGCCCATTCGCTCCATGATGCGCGACACAGTGACCTCGCGGATCGAGTCGACAACCCAATCTGCCTTTGAGAGATCTTGCGCGCCGGAGTGCATATTTTGAAATCCAATGCACATCATTCCGGCGCGTTTGGCCGCGATCACTCCGTGGTGTGCGTCCTCAATGACCACGCAGTTGCTTGGCGCAATGCCAAGAAGGCTGGCGGCTTTCAGGTAAATGTCGGGTGCAGGTTTGCCCAAAGGAACTTCTTCTCCACTGACGATCGCGCGAAACGCATGCAGGATCTCAAATTTTTCGAGCACGGCCTCGATCAATGCGCGGGGGGATGAAGACGCCAGACCGAATGGAATGTCGCGTGCAAGCAATTCATTGATCAATTCACGGATGCCAAAGATTGGCTCAAGCGGCGTTTCGCGGATCAGTTGAACCTTGTGCACACGCTGTTCTTCCAGGATTGCGTCGAGGTTGATGCTCAGTTGGTGCTCTTCTGCGATGCGTTTCCAGATATCGGGATTCCTCATGCCTACAAACTGCTCCATGTATTCAGGGCCTTCATGGACGCCGAGTCGCTTTAAAAATTCCTCATCGACTGCGAAGTGAATCGGTTCGCTGTCGATAATCACGCCATCCATGTCAAAAATCAAAGCCTTCATCAAAAATCATCCACGCTCCTTATGCGCATATCATCTCATAGATTGGCATTCACTTACCAGTCTGCCAGCTAGTCCATTGATGCCGCAGGGAAGAAGATATCGTCTGAGATGCTGCGCCGCTTGAACTCTGAAGATGGCAGCCCTGTTTTCGTGAGGGCTGCCGTTGCAGCAAGCGTCCTATTCGTTTGGGTGGAGCTTAATGATTTTCGACGATCAGCGCAAATACGGCGGCAGGGCCGTGAATGCCGATGGTCTGGTCGTTCTCAATGTCTGACGAACGGCTTGGACCGCTGATAAAGTGAACCGAAGAAGGCAGTGCAGTGCGTTGTGCGGAGAGATTTTTCATGACATCGCCCATGCGCGGTCGGATCTGGTCCTGATTGATCAACACGATGTGCACAGACGGCAAGACGGCGACGGAGCGGCCGCGCTCGGGTGTGCTCATCAGCACGATCGTTCCAGTTTCCGCGATCGCATACGAGCAACCGGTGATGCTGACCTCGACATGTTGATAAGCGTCAACGCCACACTCGCGTCCCCAGACGGTCAATTCATAGGGTGCGAGAACATCCGTTAGCGCATACTCTTTTATAAAATCTCCGCCCCACACCCCGACGCGACGCGGGTTCAGCATGCTGAGCCACTCCTGAATCACGGTTGGAACCGCGCTCCAATCGCTCACCAGGCGCACTTCGCCGCCGAGTGTCATAAGCTCCCGCTTGAATTGTGCAGTGAGTTCGTGAGGAGACTCAAGGACGTGCGCACTGCCGTTTGTGTTCATGAAAGCATTGCGCACAGGCACGGTCTGTGTAGCATAATCGCGGCCCAGACGATTTGCGATTTTTGTCAGAAAATCCCTCTCATTCACACATTGTCACCTCGCGGTTTTGAAGATAGCGTCGGTTCGATTGCTTTCCAGCGTTCGCGAAAGGACGTTTTTGCGAGTTCCGGCATGGCACGACTCTTTGTCCACGCCGAGAGCGGGCCGTCGGTCATTTCCGTCTGACTGTTTTTGAAAAACGCCATCTGCACGACGCGCCCCGCTTTCATAGAGAGGCGGTAGCGGCGATGATCGGAAAAGATCCAGGCAAATCCTTTCATCAGTGAGCGCTCCTGCCCCGTCGTCTTGCCTGCGCGAACCTTGCGCTGCCGCAACTTTACAAGCATTTCGTGAAGCGGGATCTTGACGGGACAAGCCTCGTAACACGCACCGCACAGACTTGACGCATAGGGCAGATCATCATGCGCGCCGTCTTCTTCAAGCAGTGGCGTGAGTACTGCGCCGATCGGGCCGGGGTAGACAGAGCCGTATGCGTGTCCGCCGACTTGTCGATAGACGGGGCAAACGTTGAGACACGCGCCGCAGCGAATGCAGTTGAGGATCTCTTGAAAATTTTCTTCACCAAGTTGCTTTGAGCGACCATTGTCGAGAATGATCACATGCATTTCCTTTGCCCCGTCGACTTCTTCATTTCGACGCGGCCCCGTGACCATCGACATGTAGGTTGTAATTTTTTGCCCCGTCGCGCTTCGCGGCAAGAGGTTTGCGATCACCTCAAGGTCTGCAAAAGATGGCAGGACGCGTTCCATCCCCATCAGGACAATGTGCGTTTTCGGCAGATTCACCACCATGTCAGCGTTTCCCTCATTCGTAAAGAGCACTACGGTACCTGACTCGGCGATGCCAAAATTGCAACCGGTCATGCCAATATCCGCCTGAAGAAAGCGTTCGCGCATGCGGCGTCGCGCAAAACCTGCCAGCACCTTGGTGTCTGTTGAGAGATCGACACCGCCGTCAGCCGTAAACAGGTCCCTGATCTGCTCGCGGTTTTTGTGGATCGACGGTATGATGATGTGGGATGGTGTCTCCTTCGCGAGTTGAATGATGTATTCGCCAAGGTCCGACTCCACAACATCGATGCCGGCCGCCTCAAGATGGTGATTGATCTCTATCTCTTCAGAGACCATCGACTTTGACTTGATCACAGAGCGAGCCTGCTTCTGGCGCACGATCTCAAGAACCTGTGCGACAGCCTCGTGCGCATCCTCTGCAAAGTGGACATGACCGCCCGCTCTGCGGACATTTTTTGCAAACTGGCTGAGGTACGTATCCAAATGGGCAATGGTGTGACTGCGAATGGCACGCCCCTCTTCGCGCAACGCTTCCCAATTTGGCAGGGGTTCTGTACTCGCCTTTTTCTTGTCTCGCAATCGATCGACCGTAAAGCGCACGGCCGAGCGCAAAAATTCATCCTGCAGCGCATCGTGCGAGCGCGCCGCGAGATCGCGCTGTGTGCCGTGTGCTTTTTGCTCAGCCATCAAATCGCCCCTTCCGCCAGTTGTATGCCATCGTAGAGCAACTCGGCGAGATGCTTTACTTGCACGGAACTGCCTTCATGCTGCAGTCGGCCGTCGATGTTCATCAGGCATCCCATGTCGGTTCCAACGAGGTACTGTGCGCTGGTTTCGCGGATATGCGCTGTTTTCTCGCTGACCATTGCCGCCGAGATATCGGCCATTTTCACGGCGAAAGTCCCGCCGAACCCGCAACAATCGGATGCGTAGGGAAGTTTGACTAGCTCAATCTCTTTAACCCGGGAGAGGAGCGTTTCCGGTTCGTCTTTGATGCCGAGCAGACGCGCGCCGTGACACGACGGATGATATGTGACGCGGTGAGGAAAGCGCGCACCGACATCTTGCACGCCAAGGACATTCACAAGAAACTGTGAAAACTCATAGGTTCTTTGTTTGAGTTTTTCTGCGCGCGCGGCAAGCCGTGCGTCGCTTTTAAAAAGCAGGGGATAATCATGGTGGATCATTCCTGCGCAGGAACCGGATCCGGTGATGATGTACTCGGATTCTTCAAATGCGTCAAGCAGCGTGGCGGCTACCGTTCGCGCCTCGTCGGCATAGCCACTGTTGTAGGCGGGTTGTCCACAACATGTTTGCGTTTTGGGCACGTCGATGCGCACGTCGTAGCGATCAAGGATGCGCACGATTGATTCTGCGACATGGGGATAGAGATTGTCGATCAGACACGTGATAAAAAGGGATGCTCGCAGTGTGACGACCTCCACGTGAGAATGACATTTCATGCAGCTGGGAACATGTGTTTAAAGATGAAAGCGTATACGATCGAAATTTGGTAACGCTGTTCTATAATCGTAACATATTTGCGGGGAGAATCTTCAGTGATTCTTTTATAAAAATACAAAGGGAGACTCTTCGCAGTTCGAGTCTCCCTTTGCCTGTCTGTGCGATTGCAAGAATTGAAAGTCAGGCGACGTAAGGTGAATTACGAGTTACTCGCCGATTGTACCTCTTCGTGAATCTCCGATGCGATTTGCTTTGTCGCGGCAATCTGTTCTGTCACAGATTTGATTGAGATATGCAGCGCGTCGAGTTGCTCGCGCACCACATCCATCCCGCTGAGTGTCTCGCGGACATTTTGCTCCAGGGAGTTGGCCGTTTCGCTTGCGGACGCGGCATAACCGCGGCTCGCTGTGGCAAGTTTGCGGATTTCGTCTGCGACGACGCCAAATCCGCGCCCCGCCTCACCGGCGCGCGCCGCCTCAATCGCCGCGTTGAGGCCGAGCAAGTTTGATTGCGCCGCGATATCCTGAATGGATTCGGCGGCTTGCTTTACTTCAGGTATCGTGTTCATCATATCGTGATACATTTTTTTGACGAAACGATCGTTGTCTGCTATGCGATTCATACGTTCTTCAATATCATGGATCTGCTGTTTTGCGGTTTCAGTGACCGTCATCCACTGATCAATCTGTTTTGCCACGTCCATTTCAAGCAGGCGCGCATTTTCTGTGACAATACCATTTTCAAGGATTTTAAGCGCGCGGAGATAACTGACAATATCCTCACCCCACACGTCGAGATGGGTGATGCCAAACTCCATGATCGCCTGAATCATCACCATCACATACGCGTTTTTGACTTTGAATCGTTGGTGTGTCAAGGCGATGCGCGACGCGCGCTGTTTTAAATCGCTCTGTGTGGCGGAACTGAGCGCAGTGAACACGTCGATGACCACCTGATAGAGTCGCTGCTGGGTCGATTGCTCTAGGACGCTCTTCATTCCGGGGTGCTTTTCGACAATCTGCAAAAAAGCGTTCGCGACTTCTGGCGCGCGAAGTTCAAACCACTCTTTCTTGTTTTTTAGTGCGGCTTCATCTTGGGCAGTCAGTATGGCCAATTCGCTCATCGGGCACCTCATTCTCTCACAATCTATGGCCATTATATCCTAATCTTGGGTGTGAATCGATAGATGGGGCGCTGTCTGTCGGACCATGGAAAGACGGTCAAAAGAAACAGTGATTAACACGAAATCACGCGCGCCGACCTGCCGACGTGCACAGGGTCCTCTCGCGCCATGTGCACGCCTAACTCTCTTTTTCAGCGAAGCGTGTCCACACCAAACGCAGGATGAGAATAATGACAAACACCCATAGGTCTTGGGTCAGCGAAGGATTGCCCGGTGAGAGAAGCAGTTTTCTCGCAAAGATTGTGAGCAATAGATCGAGCAGGCGAATCGGAGAGAGACTGCGAAGCAAATCGAGCACCTCATAGAGCAGTAAGAGGGAAAAGAGGTCGTCGACAATCGAATAGAAGTCTTCGAAAAGCAGTCCGGGATGGTGCAGCAGCATGGACCAGCGCGCCATAAATCCGATGATTCCGAGAATGAGGAGTGCGAGAATCAAAAGAACGATCGCAGGGCGAATCATATGAATCATCTTGCGAGCAAATTGGATCAGAATGACTCCTCCTCTCATGGGCTGCTGTCTTTCGCCATAGGCGACGGTGAAGCAGGGGGCCCAATTCCGTGCCAAAACAAATCCAGCGCGCGCTTGGCGTTTTCTTCAAGCGAACCTTCCCGTGTGGAGAGGCTCTCTTTTGCCACGTTGACCATCGCGAGATATGCGCGCGCAGAGAGACGAACGTCACACGATGCGATCTCGCCGCGATCGATCGCCCGTGTGAGCGCGCTTGCGATCGTCTCGATCAATCGTTCTTCTGCTTCTTTCATCGCACGAAATTGTGTATCCGTCAATGCTTTTTCGCTGCCGCGCATGATCACTTCAAGACTGAGGGGCGTATGGATTCGCAGGCGCGCCGTTGCAATGGTGAGCAGACGATCATAGAGCGATATGTCTGACGCGAGCAGTTGTTCCGTGCGCACGCGGACATTTTCCATCATTGTCTGCATGGCCGCCAGAAAGAGGTTTGCCTTCGACTGAAAATAGTAGTAAACCATCGCTTTTGTCACGCCGCACGCGGCGGCGACCGTTTCGGTGCTGACAGACTCGTAGCCGTGTTCTATAAACAGTTGGGTAGCGACGCTCAAAATGCGGTCGGCCGTCAATTCGGTCTGCTCAGATTGCTTGGGGCGTCCTTTGCGGCGCGGGGTATCTCGTACCGTTTTGGCCACCCCTTTCTACATCCTTAACTCAGTGAATGATCCGTATTGTCTTTCAGTTAAAGTATAGCATACTTGGATGAATTAACCGTCACGGTTTTAAGACAACTTTAATGCAGTCCTCCTCTTTCTGGTCAAACACGCGATACGCGTGCGACGCTTCTGACAGCGGCAGGCGATGCGTGATCAAATCCGTCGCCTTTAACGCATCTTTTTCGATCATGCGAAAAAGTTCAGGCAGCAAATGGATCACTGGCGCCTGTCCCATTTTGAGTGTGACGCCATGCGCAAACAAATCACCGAGCGGAAACGCGTTGTAAAGCGCTCCGTAGACGCCGATCAGTTGTATCACACCGCCTTTGCGGACACACTTCGACGCAATCGTGATCGCACCAAGTGCCCCGCCTTGCAGCTTGAGCGCAGACTCGACCACCTCTAGCGGGTTCATCTTACCATCGAGCCCGACGCAGTCGATTACGACATCCGCCCCTCCGCGGGTCATCTCCTTGATCAGATCGCCCGTATGCTTCTCTCGCTCAAAATTGATCGTTTCTACATGATTGGTCTGTTTTGCGTGCGCCAGACGGTAATCGAGACGGTCGACGGCGATCACGCGCGCGGCACCTTGCATCCACGCAAAGCGCTGTGCGAGCAAGCCGACAGGGCCGCACCCCAATACGACGACCGTATCCCCTTTTTTCACACCAGCGTTTTGCACCCCCCAATAGGCGGTGGGAAGTATATCCGATAAGAAGAGCAGTTCTTCGTCATCGCGCTCGCATGATTCTGGAATGACAAAGGGGCAGAAGTTACCGTAGGGCACGCGCAAAAGTTCTGCCTGAGCTCCGTCGTAGCCGCCAAAGGTGTCCGAGTAGCCATAAATGCCGCCGGTTTCGCCGTAATCATTGGCCAAGGACATCGTTTTTGTGCAAGTGTGGGATCATACCGTGAATCAGGTGAAGATCGGATCCGCAGATGGCCGCCGAGGTTACTTGTATGACGATGTCATCCACTTTGATTGGTTTTGGATCAGGTACATTTTTTACTTCGACATGCTTGATGCCTTGATACGTCACAGCGCGCATGATGAGAACCCTCCTCGTTTTGATGTAGGATGCGTCGGTACAGGAAAATTTAACCGGTGACAGGTGCTTCGCAGATGCATCTTGTTACGTTGTGTGCGAAAATAAGGTACGATAGATCGATACAACAACGGTCACTCGCTGGAATGCGGATGGTGCGAACGAAGGATGGATCGTGTGGACGTGACTACGGCAACTGTTGCGGCAAGCAACTATATAAAGAAGATTATTGAAGAAGATCTGCGCGAGGGACGTATTTCAGAGGTTGTCACGAGGTTTCCGCCAGAGCCAAACGGCTATTTGCACATCGGTCACGCAAAGTCGATTTGTCTCAATTTTGATTTGGCAGACGAGTTTGGCGGACGAACCCACCTGCGCTTTGACGATACCAATCCACTCAAAGAAGACGAAGAGTACGCGCGGGCGATTGAAGAGGATGTACGCTGGCTCGGCTACTCATGGGACCGGCTCTGCTACGCGTCGGATTACTACGAAGAGATGTTTGAGCGCGCAAAACTACTGATTCGCAAAGGCCTCGCCTACGTGTGCGAACTGTCTGGCGATGAAATTCGCGCGACGCGGGGTACGCTGACGGAGCCAGGGACACCGAGCCCGTTTCGGAATCGCTCTGTCGAGGAGAACCTCGATCAATTTGAGCGAATGCGCCGCGGGGAGTTTGTAGACGGTGCGAAGGTGTTGCGCGCGAAGATTGACATGGCGTCGCCAAACATCAACCTGCGCGATCCTATTCTCTACCGAATCTCACACGCGACGCACTATCGCGCAAAAGACGCGTGGCGCATCTATCCGATGTATGACTTCGCACACCCTCTGGAAGATGCGATTGAAGGCGTGACGCATTCGATTTGCACGCTTGAGTTTGAGGATCATCGCCCACTCTATGATTGGGTGATTCGCGCGTGTGAGATGCCGACGGTACCCCGTCAGTATGAATTCGCGCGCCTGAACATGACAAACACGGTGATGAGCAAACGCAAGCTCAAGGCGCTGGTCGATGAGGGGATCGTTGATGGTTGGGATGATCCACGCATGCCGACGGTTGCGGGCTTGCGTCGAAAAGGGTATACGCCAGGTGCGATCAGGGCATTCGCGCGGGAAGTTGGCGTGGCAAAGAGCAACAGCGTGGTCGATGAGCGGATGCTTGAACATTTTGTGCGGGAGGACCTGAAGCTCTCGGCGCCGCGCACGATGGCTGTTTTGCGGCCGCTTCGCGTGGTGATCCTAAATTATCCAGAGGGGCAGACCGAGTGGCTGGAGGCGGAGAATAATAGCGAGAACAAAGAGCTTGGTGTGCGCCAGATTCCGTTTGGGCGAGAGATCTGGATTGAGCAGGATGATTTCATGGAGAATCCTCCGCCAAAGTATTTTCGATTGACACCAGGCCAGGAGGTGCGCCTGAAACACGCCTATTTTATCCGGTGTGAAAAGGTCATCTACGATGAGGCGGGAAAGGTCGCCGAGGTGCACTGTACGTATGACCCGGAGACGAAGTCTGGCAGTGGTTTTACGGGGCGCAAAGTGAAGGGAACGATTCACTGGGTGTGCGCAAGCGAGGCGCGTCCGGCGTCGTTTCGCTTGTTTGAACCGATCTTTCTTGATGATGACGGGATAGCGGATGAGAGTGAGCGACCACTCAACCCAAATTCTCTGACGCGACTTGAAGGGTATGTTGAGGCGCAGATGGTGCGGGAACAGGCGGCGTCTACGTACCAGTTTTTTCGCCACGGTTATTTTCACGAAGACGTGTTGCTAAGCACATGGTCACACCCCGTGTATAACCGTGTGGTTTCATTGAAAAGTTCGTACGAGGTTTAGTCAGAGCGGAGGACGCCGCATTGCGCAGAATGGTGTTCTCAGGAGTCAGGTTGGGTGCACGGTGCATGCAGGCATGTTGACAGTCAACTGGGGGTGACGCGGTTGAAACTCTTTGTGACGCGACAGCTTCCGCGTGATGTATGCGACGCAGTTCCTGCGGACGTGTCGCTCGCGATGTATGAGCATGAGAAGCAGGCGATTCCGCGTGAGGAATTGCTTGCGCGCGTGGCCGGAGCGCGCGGCATCGTGACGATGCTCACAGAGCGCATCGACGAGGAGGTCATGAATGCGGCAGGTCCGCAGCTTGCCGTGATCTCGACGATGTCCGTGGGCTTTGAGCACATCGATCGTGGTGCTGCGGCGCAGCGCGGGATTGTCGTGTGCCACACTCCGGATGTGTTGACGGAGACGACCGCAGATCTTGTGTTTGCACTTTTGCTGGCGACGGCACGGCAGTTGCCGCAGGCGGAACGTGCGCTGCGCGAAGGGCAGTGGGGAACGTGGCAACCGTTTCAGTTTCTCGGCACGGATGTGCACGGGAAAACGATTGGACTGCTTGGTATGGGTGGAATTGCGCAGGCGGTCGCGCGTCGCGCGCGCGGATTTGGCATGCGGATCCTCTATTGGAGTCGCTCGCGCAAATCGGATGTGGAAGAGACGCTTGGCGTGACGTACAGTGATCTGACCACTCTCTTACAGGCGTCGGATTTTGTCGTGCCGCTATTGCCCGGCGGCGATGCGACGCGGCACCTGATTGATCAGCACGCGCTCTCGCGCATGAAACGAAACGCTATGCTCATCAACGCATCGCGCGGGAGTGTAGTGGATGAGGATGCGCTTTTGCAGGCGCTGCAAACGCGGGCGATTGCGGGGGCGGGTCTTGACGTATTCGCGAGAGAACCGATCGCTTTGACCCATCCGCTTTTGCGGGAGGAGCGCGTGGTACTTCTCCCGCACATCGGTTCGGCGACGCTTGAGACGCGCACAAGCATGGCGCGGCGTGCGCTTGAAAACGCTTTGCTCGTCATGAGAGGGGAGGCGCCGTTTGATCGCGTGTAAATGCCTCTTCTTGATCCCAGGCGTCGCAGTATGCTTGCGCTTCTTCAGCAGATGCAAATGTTGAGAGAATGTGACCTGTCCCGACATGCGCCTCTGTAAAATCGGGCAGTTTGATCACACTGTAGTGGCTTCCAAGCTTACGAATATGGAATTGTCCTTTTTCTGTGTTGTAGAACATTCCGCTCACTCCTGCACGATGTTTTGTCATAAAAAATGTACTTGTTCGGCAAAAAATAGTGTACCCTGAAGTAGAATTACGTATGAGATCGATTGACTTTCGCGGGAGTGAGGTGAAGGCTTTCGAGCGAGAAAGGATGAAACACATTGGCAATTGATGCACAAACATTTCGCGCCTCACTGGGGCGCTTTGCGAGTGGCGTTACGGTGGTAACCACCGCGTTTGGCGAGGGACAGGCGGGTCTGACGGTCTCCGCATTCAGTTCTGTCTCGCTCGACCCGCCGCTCATTCTTGTTTGCATTGACAAGCGGTCCTCTGCGATTGAACGGATCGACGGGAGCCAAGCGTTTGCCGTTCATGTTCTGTCGGAGTCGCAGGTTGATCTATCCAATCGCTTTGCGTCGCGCAGCGAGGACAAGTTCGCGGGAGTCAGCGTCGCGCGCAGCGCCCTTGGCAATCCCAGGCTTGAAGATACACTCGTTTTCCTTGATTGCCGCGTCTCGCAAAAAGTCGATGCGGGAGATCATTTCATTTATATCGGTCAAATTGAAGAGGCTGAGATTCAGGAGGAGAAGCAGCCACTCGTGTATTTCTCGGGAGGCTATCGCTCTCTCGCAAAATAGAGCCGGGGAGAGGTCACCACAATGTCCATTACGATGAATGAATTGCGCACGAAAACAGATCCGATCACTGAAAAAGTCGTGGCGTGGCGGCGCTATCTGCATGAGCATCCGGAAGTGTCGTTCCAGGAAGAAAACACGTCGCAATACGTTTATGATCAATTGTGCCATATCGATGGATTGATGGTGACGCGTCCCACGAAGACGAGTGTGATGGCACGTCTCATCGGTGATCGTCCAGGGCGGGTACTCGCGATTCGCGCGGATATGGATGCGCTCCCGATTCTCGAAGAAAACACGTTTGACTTTGTTTCAAAAAATCCTGGCGCAATGCACGCGTGCGGCCACGACGGGCACACCGCGATGCTTTTGGGCACGGCGACCGTGCTTGCCGGCATGCGCGAACATATCGCAGGTGAGATCCGCTTTTTGTTTCAGCATGCGGAAGAGCTTTTCCCTGGCGGCGCGCAAGAGATGGTCGATGCGGGTGTGCTTGACGGCGTTGACCAGGTGATCGGCACACACCTTTGGGCGAGTCTGCCTTGCGGCCAGATCGCGATTGCGCCAGGCCCTGTCATGGCTGCGCCCGATACGTTTACGATCACGATTAAAGGGAAGGGCGGCCATGCGGCGCATCCCGACCAGACGGTAGACAGCATCGCGATCGGCGCACAGCTCGTGACCAATCTGCAGCACGTCGTTTCGCGAAATCGCGACCCGTTAAAACCGATGGTACTCTCGGTCACCACGTTTCACGCAGGGACGGCGTTTAACGTCATCCCTGACTCTGCCACACTGTCAGGCACGGTGAGAACGTTTGACGCAGCGCTGCGTGCAGCGGCGCCTGGCATGATGGAACGGGTGATTCGCGGTGTGACTGAGGCACACGGCGCGAGTTATGAGTTCAAGTATACGAATGGCTACCATCCCGTCGTAAACGATCCGGGGCTCACCGCTCAATTGAAGGCGGCGTTTGTTGAACAGTTTGGCGATTCGATCGTTTCGGACGCCGTTCCGTCCATGGGGGGAGAAGACTTTTCGGCTTATCAGCAAAAGGTGCCGGGATGTTTCTTCTTTATTGGCGCGGGCAATGTGGAAAAAGGAATCGTCTATCCGCATCACCATCCGAGGTTCACGGTCGATGAAGACGCTCTTCCCGTAGGGGTGCAGTCGTTTGTGACAGCAGTGTTTGCGTTGATGGACTGATAGAAGAATAAATAAACTGCTCCGCTTTGAGTGGCGCGGATTGAAGATGTAAGCCCCCTCTCTTTCAGGAGGGGGCTTTGTGTCGCCTATTTTTCTTGATTTCCGCTTTTGTGAGCGGCATTCGTGCCATCTCTCGCATCGTATGGAGGAGGTGAAAAGAGGTGTGGCACTGTGAAAGAATGGGTCAAGCGTTTTATGGATCTCGCGTCACCGCAACAAAAAGTGGAGGATAAGCAGGAAGCGACACAGACGGTTGAACCGGAACAGGGGAATTTAAGTGGCGTGGTGGAGCAAGGGGGGCATCCCCCATTTTCTCCTTTCACTATGCAGGAAGGTGCGCAAACGATCGAGGGAGCCAGTCCGCAGCGTTTGCCGACGCGTACGCCCGCAGCGAATTCTGTGTCTGGATCAACTTCTCTTCCTGACATGATTCGCAAGCGTCTACAAGGAATTTTGCCAAAGAAAATGACGACGCCACTGGGCAAAGGCGACGCGGGGGCGCGCGGACTACGTGGCAGGAGTACGCGAGGCCCTTTTGGCGCGGGCGGTGCATATCCGCAGCAACTAAATTCGCAGCAGCACATTCCGCAGCAGGGAATGTGGCCAACTGGTGCAGGGATTCCCCAACGGGTCAATACGATGGCAAACCGAGGGATGTCCGGAGCGCAGACACCACAAATGCCACCGTCACAGTTGCGTATTCCGGCGTTGCGTGGCGCTGATCGTTTCGTTCCGTTTGCTGGGATAGAGCGAATGGGCACCCCACATAGACGGTTTTCTATGCTGAAACGAAGCGGTCTTCAGTCTTCCGTCGCTAATCCGATGCGACGAATCACTGGAGGGGGCGCACAGCCGATGTCTCGCGTGGGTGGATCACCACGGGGTTGGCAAACTTCATCGTACATTGACCCTTACACGGGACAACCGCGCGGACCGCGACCGCCGATGCCGCCGGGATTCTTTTGATGGGCACGAAACGCTGTCCCGTGTTTTCTCAATCGGACAGAATTGGACGTATGTCATGGTGCATTTGAACCAAGAACACCTCAGGGTGATCGCATAGGTTGAAGAATGAGAAATGAAAGGAGGTTTACGCGTGATGTGTACGTATGGCCAATGTCAAAGAGCGGTTGGTCAGTGGGTACAATTTTCGACGCCATGGGGTGCGCATCGTGGCATTGTGCGTCAAGTGACGCAGCAAGGCGTTTTGATGTCGGTGCCCCGTACTTATGCGCCGCAGGGACTTGTGAATGGATCGAATATCTCTGGCAAATCGGATGAGGAGCGCTTGGATTTGGCACTCGCTGCATACGGGTATGGCCCGGGCATGGGCTATGGACGTCCTGGTTATGGGGGTGGCTACGGCGCACCCGGCTATGGCTGGTGGGGCGGCGGTTGGTGGTGGTGGTGGTTGCGTTCGCGTGGATTTTCGCGCTCGCATTTCTCTGGTAGAAGGCGGATCCCCCGCGCGGTGCGGGGGATTTTTATGGTTGGCGGGAGGAAGATTGTCGCGGCATCGCGAGAAAGTGGCATTGGCGATGGAACATGCAGAAATCAAGAGTGCAAAGGATCAAATGGAACACGCACGAGGTTGCGTGCGATCATCAGAAACGGCTTGACAACGTCAGTGAACTGTGGGGTGTGATGGACGAGCATTGCCGTTTGCTCAAGGAACTGATGGACAAAACGAGAGAAGAACAGGATGAGTTAAAGCAGATGCAGCGACGCCTAAATGCGTGGGTGACCGATGAGAGCGCGCTGCGAGAGGTGCGCTTGGATCTCCTTGAACGAACAGGATTTTCTCGGGTTGACGCTTGCTTTGATTACTGAGGTGGTGGCGACATCGGCTGAGGATCAAACGATTGAGCTGGATGTCGTAGGTCGATGGTAGGAGGAGTTGAGACGTTATTTTCAGCGATGATGTTGAACCGGGGTGCAGAGAGAGGCGGGGATTGTTCAAAGATCAGATGGATCGTAAAATGACGGGTTTTTCGTACCATTCTGGATGAAGATGGAGAGAATACGCCGCCATTTTTTCAGCTTTGTTGTCTTGGAGATCAACAATTCATACTAGTGCAATGATTAATAGCCATGCAACACTCAGGTTGCACCGCTATTGCAGATAAGCCACTGTTGACTGAATTGAATAACTAATCACGAATTAAGGGTAGCCCAAATTGGCTGCCCTCGCTCCTTATCACCGCTTATCGATTTTCCAATAAATCATGTCTTCCACTTGAGATAGCTTTTTCATGCCGACTTTTTCTAGCACACGTACAGACGGTGTGTTAGTGACTAGGCACTCTGCAGTAACGCTATTAACGTTGGATTGATGGAAAGCCCATTCAATCAATGCCTGAGCCATCTCTGTAGCATATCCTTGCCCCTGGTACTTTGGAATAATGTCATACCCAATTTCCACATTCCCGAGTTCATCAGGCGAGGATTTGAAACCCATCGTTCCAATCAAAATAGAATTAGAAACATGGACAATCATGCCACTCCATTGCCCAATGCTCGGATCTCGCTCAAGTTCCTCCAATGTCATTGGTAATAGGAATTCTCGAACAGGATCGCTTGGAAAATCGTGAGGTACTTCAAGTTCTAGTATTTGGGATAGCCTTGACTTGTCCTCAATAGCTGCCAGCACTAATTCTTGATTCCATGACACCATACGAAGACGTTTAGTTACTAAATTCGTCACTTTACAGATCCCCTTAATGGGGATTGAAAACAACCAATCCCCTAGAATTTTTGATTGAGGACTGGACTGAATATAATATGCACAGTCGTACCCCTTTGCATTTTAAATTGAGTAAATAACATCACAATTTATGTTAATATTCATTCAGTTTTCCTGCCCAAGAACGCAGCAAGATGAGCTTTTAACGAATGCATGTTCATGCACGACTGTCGCAACTGTCGTGACTGCAGATAAGCCCAATGGTTCGAGAACGGAGCCAGTGCCTACGGCCGTTCTATCCCCGTCGGTGAGTGCCGTTGACACATTGGACTAGTTTACAAGCATTCGAATGATACTTGTTTTGCCATGTCTCCCGAAGTAATTGACTGGTGTGACCGATATGTAGTTCTCGCCAACATGGAGAGAAACCTCAAGGCTATGTTGAGTCACAGTCGATGGCTCATCGTTGATTCTTACGTCGTAGTGGTCAAACCAAGGCATTGTATGTTTGAAATTCAGGGTAACTTTCCGAGTGTCTTCAATAGGCGTTTCTTTTGTCACACCACTTGGAATCCACTGAATCTCCACGGTGTTCAATGAAAAATCGATCTTTGTGCGGTCGCATGTGTATTCGAATGTTTGTCTCATCCTCTGGAACACAATGGGCGGCTGCTCATGTGGATCGTAATAGAACAATTCATTCCCATCACTGCTTCCCGTGGTACTCTTACTGCGGTTGAAACTATACATTCGCCTCACAGCAAAGTGATAGTAATATTCCTCCCAAAATCGAGTAAACCCATGAAAACCACTATGTTCAGGTAACGACTCCCACGTCTCATCTCGGTCGAAACCTTGTGGCACTTCGATTGAATTATAGTCACTGTTGTCCTGAGCCACAATATCATTGAAACCCGATACCATTTCCGACTGTTGGGACAAGACGATATCTCCAAAATCACCTTGACGCACTCGATCATGTAGTTCGAACAGAGATAGAGGCGTACCACTCTGGTCTGTATAAAACATGTTCATTTGTGGATCAAGCACAATCCACTTCCCAAATTCGTTGCTCCAAATATCAACAACCACATGACCTTTGCCTAGACCCGTATTCGAATTAGGTCTTCTTAATCCGATAACACGGGAAGGCACCCCGAACGCCGAATACACGTGCTGTAGCATGTGAGCAAATTCAACGCAGCGGAAGGCTACTTTGCCCTGCCTAACATCGTCCAACAATTCCAATGCACTCAGGGACGGAGCCTCGTCCCACCCTTGGTGGGCTGACAGATTGTGAACCCAGTCCATTATGGTAATAATTTGTTTCCATTCACTGCTACATGATTTAAGCTCCAAGCCTGTTGCCTTACGTAGTTTATCTCTAGGTTCAGGTTCTTCTGCCCAAACATAGCTATCGAAAGCGTACGACTTTTCTGTGTGATTGTACTCCAATAGTTCCCAACGAAATCGTCGGTCCATCGTGTTGCCCCCAAGAGTTCCAATTTTATCAACATGCCTGCGAGATGCTATCAGTAATTTTACAAGAGTTGCTATTGACGATTACTGCCCGAATGCGCAAGAGTCACCGTGGTGACAGCCTGTATAATCATACACGGGTTAAATGATGGTGATTTTGCAATTGCTCAACCAATGGCTGAAAAATAACAGGAGCAAATTTGTCGCTGTTTGTGTATCTAAAATTACAGTTGGTCGCGTATTTCAGATCGGACCGTTTACGGCTCGCGTGACAAACTGAAATCTTTTCGTGTCTTGCGAGTGGCGCTGCAACTCGAAACGAAGAAGGATCACACGATAAGATCTATATTCGACACTTTTCTGAAGAATCCCTTTGCAAGCAAGAGACGAAAGGGCGAATGTCGTTTTGGTACGCATTTTTTCATTTATCGATTTTGGACGGGACATGAGGATTTTAAGGAACATGGACAGGCCTGACAGCGTACAAGCGTGACAAGCTCCAAAATCCTTATCGATCGCGCGAAGGACAAGCGATCCTTGAACAAGCTGTGGTATACGAAAGCCTGTTTTCCCTTGAAAGGATTGGGTAGTCAAGCCTGTGTTATTGGGTAGGCGAGGTAGGATGATTCGGTAGGCAGCGTCTGCGCGTTTATACGTTTGTTTGGATAAACGGTTTTGAGGCCTGATGGGGTAAGTACTTTTAGGATGACGTAAACCGAACCTGTCGCCGTGTGGGTGGATGTAAACGGAAACGGATGATGAAGACGTATCCGTGGACGTTTCGCATCATCGACCAAGGTGATGTCCAATTTGACGTTTACGTTTGTGAAGAGGTACGCGAGAAAAAGGTGACAAGCTGGAGGGTCTAAGTGATCGGACAAGCGAGTAGGTATAGAGGGAAATTGAAAAAAGGCGGTGTCTTTCAAGGTGAAAAAACGCCCGGTTTCTCTCACCAATCAAATTCCTGCATCCGCTCGGGCCCTGGTCGAACAATTTGATGAAGCAAAAAGAAAAGGGAGTTCTTTTGAAAAACAGCACGTACGACAAACCTTTTGGGTTCGCCGCGATCTTGCGAAACGGGTGGATGAATTGTGCAAAACGCGAAAGGGTTTTAAGACGCAGTTTGTGAATTATGCGCTTGAGCGTTGCCTGGAGGAAGTAATGCGGGATGAAACGCGTGCGGATCGCGCGGATGAGACTGTGACGGAGCCCACCATGCCGAGTGAGGATGGAGCGTGTAAAGAATTGACGCGCCAGGAGGTCGAACAAATTCTTGATAAGAAAAACGCAGATGAGGCATGCCGAGCGAAAGCGTGGGAATGGTTTTTTCCTGATCAACGTGATCAAACGAAACTCTGGAACTCAGAAAAAAACACGTTTTCACACGAAAACATTAAAATTGGGAATGGGTTGCGTAAATTCCAGTCTGCTCAGGGGTGCATTGAGTATTTTATTGAACAGTACCCTTATTGGAGGAAGATCGGGAAGTTTTAGGCCAAATTAAAAATAGGTGAGTCCATGGTAGGAGAAGATAAAATGCTGAGCAACGGAAAGGTTTCTCAGCGCCTTCATTCGATTGAGTTAAACTGCAATCGAGAGATGGTTCGCAATGATCGATTCGTGATCGCTATATGGTTTTATCGATAGGGTGTCACCCTGCAATTTCCTTGACTTCAGGATTGCAGGCATTGGAGAGAAAGGATGTATGGCGTAACAGAATGTGCGTCATGACGAACCTGCCATGCGCGTGGTAGGCTCCTTTTTGTGCTTTGATACGATCACAAAGGGAGCTGTGTCATGCGATCTTTTAAGAAGGGCTCGGCGACACTGGCTCTTGCGATGTTGACGACGTCGATCAGTCCATCTTTTGCCTCTACAAGGCCAAGTGTTGGCCAAACGAATGCTTCTTCTGTGTCTTCTTCTTCTTCGTTTGCATCGGTCTTTTTTCCATCGTTTTCAACGACTCAACCGATCGTTCAAAAGGCAGCGTCGCATACGCCGCATACGGGATCAAAGCAAGCAACCTCACGCGCGTCGCGTCTGCAAACGGGGTCTCTTGTCGCGCCGAGGTAAATCGGTGCTTTGCCCCCTGTAATGCATCCGAGCGCGGTGCAAACGGCCATGATCCGAACGACCCGCAGTGTGCGACCAAGCGTCCCCACGGCACCGAAGGCATCGCCTGCGCCGCTTTCCTATCAGGCGCATGTGGCGGCCGTGTCGGGCACAGGTCCCTTGGTGACCTTCACGCGCGACAACGCCTCCATCGCATTTACGCTGCAGCAAAGCAGCAAGGTGCCCGTCTCCTTTGCTGCGCAGGGCGCAACCTATGCAAACATTCTCCCCCATGTCGATCTGGTGTATCAGATGATGCAGGGGGGCGTCAAAGAAAGCATTGTGCTCCACCGCGCACAAGCACCACACACCTTTACGTTTCTGGTCGACACCGCGCATGTCATGGTGCGCGAGGTGCCGTCCCAGGGCATCCTTTTCTATGATCAAACCACGCATCAACCGATTGCGATCATCCCCAATCCCACGATCCGGGATGCGTCAGGGGCCACGTCAAACACGGCCGTCTCGATGCACTCTTCACCGCTTCGAACGGGGCAACTGTCTGTCACCGTGTCGGTGCAGGACGCGTGGCTGAAGCAGGCACAGTTTCCCGTGACGATCGATCCGTCGATTGTCAGTGCCACCGGTCCTGCGTGGACGCCTTCACAAACCTTGCAACAAGGGATGAACCCAACGGGGTTAAACGGACTTGGGAACGTGGATTATGCGTCCCTTGCCATGCTTAAACCGGGAAGCACGCCGCAAGAGATTCTCTCCTTGCGCACAGGTCATTCGCAAACGTTTCTAAATCCCAATGGCACCTACACGACGCACATTTTTGCCAATGCGAAATTCTATAAAGACACAAAAGGCGCATGGCAGACTCTGAATGAAGCGCTCACGGCAAGCGCCAACCCGGCTTTTGCCTACCAAAATACCGCAGGCCCGTTTACCGCGCAGTTTGCAGCGCAAAGTGTCGCGTCAAACACGGTGTCCTTTACCAACCAAGGGGATACGCTTTCGTTTGGCCCGGTCAGCGGGAATGTGAGCACGGGCGTTGAACAAGGCAATCAGGTGACGTATCCGCAGGTCTTTTCAAACACGGACCTTCAGTACAACGTATTGCCTCAAGGTGTGCAGGAGAAAATTCTGATGCACTCCGCTGCGGCACCCTCGTCTTTTGCGTTTACGCTAAATACCAAAGGACTCACCTTTACGCAAAAAGCGGACGGATCCATTGTCTTTACGGACGCGACAACGCATGATTTTGTCGCACAAATTCCTGCACCTTATATGTACGATGCCACAGGTGCAACATCTTATGCGGTCAAACAGACCATCGTCGATCAGGGGAATGGAACGGCCCTGCTGACGGTCACACCGGACGCTGCGTGGGTGCACGCGAGCGAACGCGTTTTTCCGATTGCGATTGACCCGACGCTGACAAGCAACAGTAACAACAGCTCGCTTTTAAATACGTTTGTCTCATCCCAATACCCAAGCACCAATTATTCCGGGAATGGGAATACGACGGTGGATGCGGGGAATTCCAGTTTTTACGGCACGATGCGCGCGCTGATCGGGTTTGACAACTTGCCGCCTTTGATGCCAGGGGCGACGGGTGCCACGATCGTGTCGGCCACGCTCTCGGCCTTTCAGACGAATGGCAATGAGGCGGGCACACCGATTTCTGTGCTTCCCATTACGCAAAACTGGAATGCGCAGTCGGCGACGTGGGCCAATCAGCCGACCGTCGGCGCGGCCATGAATACGCAAACGACCGCGGCCCTTCCGAGCCCCACCGGTCAAACGATCTCAGGGACATGGCAATTCAATGTGACCTCTGCGGTCAAATCATGGTACAGCGAGCAGGCGGATAATTACGGTTTTGAACTTGTGGCGCCTTCCGGGGCGACGGAGTACGCCTCGTTTGCCTCGTATAACAGCATCACGCATCCCGCACCCACCCTATCGATTACGTATACGGTGCAGCCGGTTGGAAATGAGCCGTTTTGGTCGCAAACCAGCGACGGCGTGAATTTGGCAGATGGAAACCTGGAGGTTTTGCAGACGGACCTCTCGACGCCAGGGCGCGGGTATCCCGTCTCCATTTCGCGCACGTACAACAGCATGAATGCCACGTCAGAACCGCCGGGTCACACGAACCTGTTTGGCAACGGTTGGTCATCAAACTTGGACATGTCGATTGCCAACTGGGGACACGGCCCGATCCTTTTTACGGATGCCAATGGCCTGCAACACATCTTTGTTCCAAGCAACAAAGCCCAAGGCTACATCGCCACCGGGGCGGAACATTTGACCTTGACTGTGACGAGTTCTGGCGGTTATCTCGTCACCGAACAGGATGGCACGCAAATCGCCTTTAATGCGCAGCGAAAGCTTACTTCTATTACCGTGCCGACGGCGACACAGTCGCAAGTGACGTCCTTTCTTTACAACAGCGCGGGGCAATTGGACGGCATTCAGGATCCCTCCGGTCGTCTATGGGCGGTTTCGCTCAACAGCAATGGAACGATTCAAGCGATCACCGATCCTGCGGGGCGCGAGATCACGTACACGTATGATGCAAGCGGAGATTTGACCGGTGTGACGGTCGCGTCGCAAGCAGGATCGACCGATCAAACGAAGGTCTCGTACGGCTACGGCACATCCGGTCTTTTGACGTCCATGACCGACGCCAACGGCAATACGACTGCGATCACGTATCAATCGGGCACGGCGCAGGTCCATTCGGTGAGTACGCCGATCACCGTTTGCGGAGCGGTGGTGCAAGCGACGGATACGTACACCTATGGAACGACATCCGGAAATGCAACCACCACGGTGACCGATGCCAACGGCCATCAGGTGTTGTACACCACAGGCAACGCAGGCACGCTGCTTTCATCCCAGGTGGATCCCTCCGGGCTAAACTTGACGACGACGTACGCGTGGAACCAGGCCGATCAGTTGATGAGCGTGACCGATCCCAATGGGAACACCACGACGATGAGCTATGACAACACAGGGAGCAATGGAATTGGCACGGGGGTTCCTACCGCTTCGCAACTGGCCAATGGCGCGGTCTCGCAAATTTCATCCAACGCCTATGGAAGCGTGGTGGGGATCCAAAACACCAATGGCTCTTCGACGTCCAATCGCTACCAAGGGATCGCCCTCTCAAGCACGATGGATCCGACGGGCAAGACGACACTTGTCAGCTATGACAGCAATGGCAACCCGCTGGCCGTGAGTGCGCCGCTTGGCATGGGCCACAACCTGATTCCAAACGGCAGTTTTGAAAGCGTCGATGCCGCCACGGGGTTGCCGCTTTATTGGGAGAGTGCGTCGGGCAATGGGACCATTGCCGATACGACGGCGACGGCAAAACTCGGCGCGCACGCGCTGATGATCCAGGCGGGCAGCCTGAACCCGACGTATCTGCTGCAAAATGAACAGATGCCGATTCATCCAAACGAATCGTATGTCCTTTCCTTTTGGGTAAAAACAGTGGGAGTCCAGGGCTATCTCTTGAATACGGGGCCGATCGGTGCGGTGATCAATGCCCACTGGTACACGGCATCCGGAGCCATCGCTTCAGGCAGCAGTCCGGCGCCTTCGATCTATCTCGGAAATACCCTTGGCACCACGGGGTGGACCCGCGAATCGGTGGTGGTGACCGCGCCGTCGGATGCGTATGCGATGAATCTGAACCTGGTACTTTATGGCACCACGGGAACCGCGTATTGGGATGGGGTGCAGCTTGCGCCGATCAACGGAAACGGCGTGAACAGTGCGAATGCGCTCGTCAACAGCTCGTTTCAAAACCAGGCGACAGGCGCACAAGATCCGGGGAACTGGTCGGTTCCCAATGGGGAGGTGGATCTTTTTGCCGTCGACACGTCGGTCATGCACAATGGTCTGCCCTCGGTTTGGTTTGAGGCAGACACCGCCAATCCGGTAACCTTGAGCCAAACGGTTCAGATTCCCGCGTGGGATTGGAACGGTGTTTCATTCTCGGTCAACTCGACAGAAAGCGGAGGCACTGCGCCGACTTCGTCATCGGCTGCGACGTATCAGGTGTCACTGCAAGCGTCGTATTCCGGAACCACCCACGTTGCAACGTTCACGCTTCCCTTTTCGTTTACTTCGGGGTGGCAAAACAAATCGATGGATCTCTCGAAGGCGCAGTTGATGTATAACAATCAGTTGCCTGATCAACTGACGTTTACGATGAATTATACCGACGCCTCCGGGCATGCTTGGTTTAATGATCCACAGGTGCGCTTTCTGGCGACGTCCGCCCCTGTTTCACAAAACAATCTGCTTGAGAATCCGGGCTTTGAGAATCACTTTGGCAGCGGCAGTCTTCCGGATTCCTGGGTGGCCTCGGGCCCTGGCAGCGCATCTGCGACAAGCGTCGGTTCAGCGGGTGATGTGCACACAGGGCAGCATGCGCTCGCGGTGACCCCGCCGGCCAGTGGCAATACGGCAGAAGTCGTCACCAACACCTTGCCTGTGGCGTATCAAAGTGGGACGACGTATACGCTGTATGGGTACATCCACACGCACGGGTTTCAGGCGAACAGCGCCTACCTGCAACTGCAGGCGTTGAGTACTTCGGGCACTGTGCTCGGGACGTTTATGAGTCCATGGATGGGCGCAGGAGGCAACACCCCGTGGACGCTGACCGAGGTTTCCGTGTCGCCATCGCAGATGCCGTCAGGAACCGCCAACTTGCGTGTGGGCATGGTGGTTAACCCGGATGCAAACGGCACGAATTCCGTCGCCTTGTTTGATGACCTGATGCTGCTGCCATCCAACATGCAGTCGACGATGCAGTATGACAGTGCGGGAAACCAAGTAACGGCGGTCACCGATGCGCTGGGTCACACGACGCAGTGGAACTACCAGGGCATGGACAACACAAGCGGCAACTACAGTCCGAATTTCACGGGAGAAAACACCGGGGATCCAAGTCAGGTCACTGATGCGCTTGGCAACGTCTCATCGTACACGTACAACAAATTCAATCAGATCGATTCGTACACGTACACCGATTCAAGCGGCGGCGTCGCGGGCAACCCGACGTTCACGTACGGGTATGACGGCAACGGGAATCTGACGCGCATCACAGACCCGTTGGGGCAGACGGTCTCGTACACGTACAATCAGCAAAACGAGCCGACGTCCCAGACGCAGACGGTAAACGGTGTCGCAGAAACGACCACGGAGTCGTACAATGCGGCGGGTCTTCTGACGGGGGTCAGCGACCCGAATGGCGTGACGACGACGTATGCGTACGACGCGGCCAACCGCCTGCAGACGGTGACACAGACCAAGGGTGCGACGACCGACACGTTCGCATTTTCGTATGACAAAAATGGCAACGTGACAAGCATCGCCGAAAATGGGAACGCGGCCAACACGTTCACGTACAACAGCCTGAATCAGTTGGTGCAAGACCTTCAGCCGTTTTCAGGAAGCATCGTGAACAAGGACCAGTTTACGCTGGATGCGCAGGGGAATGTGACCCAGCAAACGGTCACGCTCAACGCCACCCTGACAAGTCCGTATGACGTGTGGACGAATACGTACCTGTATGATCTGGGATCGGAGATGCTCCAGGCGAGCGACGGCAAGGGGACGGTGCAGTTCACGTACACGTCGCGCGGCCTGATGGCCTCGGTGCATAACGTCAACTCGGACAGCACGACGTTTTACACGTACAACGTGCTTGGCAAGGTGAGCGAAGTCAAAACGATTACGCTTGGGATTGCGGGTACGCCGAGCCAGACGCTGCAGGATGAGACGTATACGTATGACGCCAACGGCAATGTCACGCAGGTGACCAACCGATTGACAAGCGCGGCGCAGACGTTTGTGTATGACAGCCAGAACCAGTTGATCGAGGAGACGACGCCAAGCGGCGTGACACTTTCGTACACGTATGACGCGATGGGGAATCGGACGTCGATGGCCGACTCGGCGACGGGCGTCACCACGACGTACGGGTACAACGCCGAAGGCAATCGCCTGCTCTCGGTCGGTGGCACTGCGATCTCCTATGACGCGAGCGGACAGATGACAGCATATGGGACGACGGGCTACGTGTGGAACGCTGAGAATCAACTGGCGAGTGTGAGCACGCCAAGCGGCACGACGACGTTTACGTATGACGCGCTCGGTCGGCGGGTGACGATCGGCAGTGAGCACCTGGGGTACATCGGATCATCGGATCTGGTGTCGTATGTCACGGATGCGAATGACAACGTGGTGCAGCGCTTTACGTACAATGCGGCAGGGCTGCCGATCCTGATGTCGATGGCGCAGGGCGGAAGCTGGTACACGTACGCATATGTGTACGATGGGTTGGGGCAGATTGTCGGGCTGATCGATGAGACGCCGGGGAGCGCGACGCTTGGGCAAGAGGTGGCGACGTACACGTATGACGTGTGGGGGAACCTGCTGTCACACACGGACACGTCGGGCACGGGGGTGGCGACTTCCAATCCGTTTTTGTACAAGGGGTACTGGTATGATTGGAGCACGGGGCTTTATGATCTGAATGCGCGGTACTACAATCCGGCACTCGGGCGATTCTTGAGCGTGGATCCGGTGGGGGCACAGGTGGGCAGTGGGGCGCCTGGGTACAATGGATATGCGTACGCGAGCAACAACCCGGTCAATCGGGTGGATCCAAGTGGGATGTTGCCTGAAGAGGAAGAAGGGGGACTTGGGGGTGGCGGCGGCGGAGCGAGTGAGTATCGGTGATCCACTTGCCAGTGGTGCAAGTGGGGGTCTTGGCGGTGGCGGTGGCGGTGGCGGTGGTGGAGGTGCCTCATTGTCAGGAATGCTCATCAATGACAGTGCCTCAGTATCCACTGAACTCGATCAGTTGATCAATAACATGGACGGAAATGGGTTCGTTAATGAGGGTACGGGGGAAGCATTACCAAAGGTAAGATATCCGGGTAATGACCCTGCAAAATCTCCTGGGCAAGGATGGGAATGGCGCGGTAAAGGAAACCCCTCAAGCGGAAAAGGAAGTTGGTACAATCCAAAGACGGGAGCCAGTTTACATCCTGACCTGGGACACCCAGATCCAATCGGACCCCATTGGGATTACACTGCCCCAGATGGGCAGCAATATAGAGTTTATCCAGATGGAAGAATTATTCCGAAAGGAAAATGAGATTCGGATTAGGTGGTGTAACGATGATATCCAAAGACGATTGGCGTTGGACCAATCAAATGAATTATCTGTTCCAGGCAAAGCTGAGGCACAAGTCGTACACCCAGAGGAATGACAACTGGGATCACGATCACTGCAGTTTTTGTTTCGATGAATTCAACAGTCCTCAACAAACGGGCTATTGTACTCTTGACGAATATCATTGGATTTGTGAGACGTGTTTTAGTGACTTTCATGAGATATTTGAATGGGATGTCCAGACTTAATTCAGATAGCGAGTAACGCAAATTTCAAGCGCTGTTACCGCAGGGAGCCAACCTCGTTAATTCAGGGTTCGGCTCTCTTTTTCGTCTTCACTTGGTCATTTGGTCGTCTTAGTATGGCCACGAGGTGAATCAGAAATGACCAAAGCAGTCGGTGATGTTAGGCTCTAATGGTGGACACAGCGAATCGAGAAGCGGGGCGCCTGGGTACAATGGGTATGCGTACGCGAGCAACAACCCGGTCAATCGTGTGGATCCAAGTGGGATGTTTGATGAAACAGTGAGTGGTGGCGGCGGTGCTGGACCCGGTGGAATCGGCGGTGCAATCAATCGTGGCGATCAGATCGCAAAAAGTGTTGATGAAAATCTTGTTGGTACAACTTCGGGCATAGCGCAAAATGAAATCGTACCAGTATCGCTTCAAGTAGATCAACTTCTCAACGACATTTCCAGAACAGGTCTAATCAATCAAGGGACGGTAGATGTCAACTCATTGATGAGAAAATAGACGACATTTAGGCTGAAGAAGACCGCTTAAATCCGTTTTTGGGCATTAAAATGCCCGGGAGACCCATTTTTACGTTCCAATTTCAGGATATTATGCTGATGCGTTGTCTGGCTTCGTCACTACAAATCCCTGCTTCTGCAGTCGGCGAATCATCAGTTCTTCGGTTGAGATGGGCTTGCGCTTTTCCAGATATTCAGCGCCCAGTTCGTTATAAGGTTGACCCGTCTTCAGTATGTGGTACGCAATCACAAGAATCTTGTGTGCGATCACGACGTTCGCTCGCTTCTTGCCCATTCGCTTGGTCACTGACCAGAACTTTGATCCCAGGAACGTACGCGTTTTACTGGCGGCCCAGCCTGCCTCTAACAATCCAGTTCTCAGCGCTTGGTTGCCCTGTGTCGTCTTCGCTCTTTTTTTTACCTGCACTTTCATGATTGCCGGGACTAAGCCCAGCCCATGAAGAGAGGTGGGACGCCGAAGGAAACACGGGCATATCAGTTCCGATTTCGGCGAGGATGACTTTCGCCACATTCGGCCCAACACCCGGGATGGTTTGTAGTAGTTCTTCTTGCGTTTGATACGGAGCGAAGTATTGCTCCATGTCCGCTTCCAGGTCGGCGATGGACTTCTCAAGAAACGTGAGATGATCCAAAGAACGCTGGATGATTTTTCGGTGATGCAAGGTCACCCTACCGTTTAGCGCAAGTGTCAGTTCAGGTATCTTGGGGCGCAAACGACCGATTGTGTAGCCGCTCACGCTGTTTGACGGTGATTTGTTCACCGCCATTGGCGGAGCGGCCGTAACGTCAATCTGCCATGGAACTGGATGTTCAACCGTCAATCACTTAGCTTCAGCTAGCTAGCTGTCCCTCGTTGCCACTCCTGGTCTGTGAGCACTCTCTGAGCGTGCCCCTCCTCAATCGCTTCACTGTCTCGAGCCGCCGCATCATACAACGCCTGTGTACACAGTTGGTTTACCACACGCGGGATACCACGGCTGGCCGTGTAAATCATTTGGATGGCACCATCCGTGAAAACGGGCATGTTGGTCCCAGTCTGCTTCATTTGGTGTCGAATGTACTGAGCGGTTTCCTCCCGCGTCATGCCTGCTAAGTGGTAGGCCATGTCAATCCGCTGAGAAATGGCTTCATATTTCTTCAAACGCAGGTTTCTCCGAATCTCCGGTTGTCCAACGAGAATCAGCGGAAATGGAGAGGTTGAGTCCATGTGCTGGTTGCGGACGAATCGAAGCTCCTGAATCATTTCCTCAGCCATGTCCTGCGCTTCATCAATCACGACAACCCACCGTCGCCCAGACGGTTCGCCTTGGCTTTGGATGCGTTCACTCCACAACTTCCTTGCCTTGCTTAATCCAAACGGCATCGCCTCGCCCAGATGGCTCAGTAATTCACCATAGAAATCTTTGGGCTTCAGTCCCAACTGGCACAGATAAATCGGCAAGTATCTCATTTCATCCAGTCCAGTCATGAGCCTGCGAATGAGCGTCGTTTTGCCACTGCCTACCTCACCGGTCAGCAGCCCAAAGGCCTGGTTTTCCACAACGTACATGAGACGAGCGATCGCTTCTCGGTGTGCTGCAGAATCATAGAGTGCTTCGCCCGTGGCGTCCCGTCTGAATGGGACGGACTGCCAATTCCACCGCTCCATTGGTGTCATTGTACGTCACCACTTTCGGCAAAACGGAGCCCTTCAGCATTGACCCTCTGTTTCTGCTTAAGCGCTTCAAACATTGAGATTCCCGGTGCCGGTGGTGCACTAGCCTCTACCTCTTGTTGCACCCGGCGGTCATAGCGACGGGTGAGATCGATGGGCGCGGCATCCGCATACCGGTGCTCGCCGTACCAGACTTGTATTGTGGTGAGGTCAAATGGATCATAGCGCAATTGTACCTTCTTGTTGGCAAGTTCGTCGTCGACCTGGAACAGATTCCCCTGGAGTGAGACGCACCCGGCCTTATCCGCCTTTCGCTCCTCTTGCCAGTAGAAGATCTCCGTCAACTCCTGTTCGGATATTCTCCGTGCCCTGCGTGTGGTTTGTGCGGCCCGTTGCTTAGGAGCCATTCCAGTGCTGCCATGCTTGCGTTCGTGGTAATAGACGTTAGCCCAGGTTTGGAATGCGTCGTTGAGGTCGTCCAAGGTTTCTATATAGCCTGAATCAATCGCTTGGTACGCTTCAGGAACAAAACTGGTGTCAATAAAACGAAATAGCCTCTCAATTTTCCCACGTCCAGCCGGTCGACGAACGGTACTGTGGGACAGATGAATCCCCACACGACCACAAATACGTTTCAGGTGGTCGGATGCAAAAACGGCACCATTGTCCACGTACAGCTGTTCTG